>NZ_CP150484.1:2440468-2456425 GCF_037997115.1 Amycolatopsis coloradensis | reverse complement strand
ACGAGCGAACCGGGGCGGCCATTCCGGTTGTGGCGAGCACTACACGACCTCGGCGAGTTTGCCGAGCACTCCCTCGTAGATCCGCTTGAGCCCACCGGGCGCGAAGGTCTTCTCGAAGAAGCCGCCGATGCCGCCCGCGCCGTCCCAGGTCGTCTCGATGCGGACGACGCTGCCGCCCGGCACCTCGCGGACGGTCCAGGTGGTGACCATGCTGGAGTTCGCGTCGGTCTCGACGAGAGTGCCTTCGGACGGCTCGGTCACCGTCGCGGCGACGTCACGCACACGCTTCGACGTGGCCTGCAGCTTCCAGCGCGCCTTCGTGCCCGCGCCGACTCCGCCTTCGGTGACCTCGTAGTCGCGGTAGTGCTCGGTCAGCAGCTTCGGCCGGGTTTCGGCGTAGTCCGCGACGAGCGCCCTGACCTTGTCCGCCGGCGCCTCGATGGTGCGCTCCGCGATGGCCGTGACCTTTCCCATCCCACTCCCTTTCACCCGTGGTGCAACGACAGCGTCCACGATTCCACCGACGCCCGCAGCCGGAGCGGGCGCCCCTCCTCCGACTGCAATGAAGGGGCCTTTCATAGCGAAATTCGCTATGAAAGGCCCCTTCATCTCACTTGCGAAGAGCCTCAGATGAGGGACTTCTCCTTCAGCCACTCCTTCGCGACGTCGGCCGGCTTCTCGCCGTCCGAGTCGACGCGCTTGTTCAGCTCACGCAGCTGTACGGTGTCGAGGGCCTTGCTCACGGCATTGACCGCGGCCGCGAAGTCGGCGCCGCGTTCGTCGAGGACCTTCTTGTTCACCGCGGGCACGACGTTCTCGGTCGGCACGATGGCGAGGTCGTCCTCCAGCACCACGAACTGCGGGTCGCCGACGAGCGGGCTCACCGAGTCGACCGGGATGACGGTGACCTTGCCGGACCGCAGCTGCTCGACGCGCGGGCCCGCCTCCTGCACGGTCTGGAACGTGGCCTTCAGTTTGTAGACGTCCGTGAAGCCCTTGAAGCAGGGAAGCCGCTCCGCGCACTCCGGCCCGCCCGCGACGATGACGTTGTCGACCTTGGACAGGTCGCTGATCTTCTTGAGGCCCTTCTCCTTGGCGAGGTCGGCCTTCACGATGTAGGTGTTCTTGTTCTCCGCCGGCGACTGCTCCAGCAGGGCGATGCCGTCGGGCTCGAACAACTTCTCGAGCTGCTCGTGTTCGGCCTGCGCGTCCTTCGCGGCTTCCTTGCCGTATCCGGTGGTGATCGCGGCACCCTGGTATTCCGGGATGAACTGGAGTTCGCCGGATTTCAGCGCCGGGTAGATCAGCTCGCGCGAAGCGAGGTTCAGCTTGCGGGTGATCGGATAACCCTTGGCCTCCAGCGCGTTCGCGTACAGCTCGGCGAGGATCACGCTGTCGGTGAAGTTGAAGGACGCCACCACGATCGATGCCCCGCCCTTGCTCTGCGCGGCCGGGGCCGCCGCGTCGTCGCCTCCCCCACAGGCGGTCATACCGAGGACGGCGGCGGCGAGCACCGCGCCCACTCGAACATTCCGTGTCCAGCGCACGTGCACACACTCCTATGACTCGTTCAGAGGAATGAACCGTATCCCCGGGTCACGACAGAATCCACATTTTGAGAGTTCCGCCCCCTCTGCTCCCAGAGAGCGGAATCCGGCCGCCCGAACGGGGTAAGGTCGGCCGGTGCGAGCCTCCTCCGTGTTCCCCGTTCCCGCCCAAGGTGGACGGCCGCTCTTCGAGTGGCGGTGGGTGGACCGCCATCTCGACGAGATCTTCGAGCGACTCGGCGAGCACCTCACGCTGACCGCGGCGGCGCTCGCCATCGGGCTGGTGGTGTCGATCGGTGTTTCCGTGGTTTCGCTGCGCCGCAGGTGGTTCTACGTCATCGCGCTGAGCACGGCGGGGTCGTTGTACGTCATCCCGAGCCTCGGTGCCTTCGCCGTGCTGGTGCCCTTCACCGGTCTGACGTCCTTCACCACCGCGGTGATTCCCTTGGCCACGTACACGTTGCTGATCCTCATCCGCAACATCGTCACCGGCGTCGAACAAGTACCCAAGGAAGTCCGCGAAGCCGCGATAGGCATGGGTTTCACGCGTTCGCGGTTGCTGTGGCAGGTCGAACTCCCGCTCGCGCTGCCGGTGGTGATCGCGGGCCTGCGGGTCGCGGCGGTGACCACGATCGGGCTCGTGACGGTGACTTCCATGCTCGGCAAGGGCGGTCTCGGGTACTTCATCCGCAACGGGATTCAGACCGCGACGCCGAACCCGACGTCGATCATCGTCGGCGTGGTGCTTTCCGTGGTGCTGGCCGTGGTGGTGGATCTGTTGCTGTGGCTCGGTGGGCGCGCGCTCGCGCCGTGGTCGCGGAAGGCGGCGTCGCGATGAGCATCATCGACCAGACCATCGAGTGGTTCGGCGAACCGAACCGCTGGAGCTGGACGGATCCGGCGGGCGTGCCGTACCGGACTGTCGAGCATCTGCAGTTCTCCTCGCTGGCGCTGGCGATCTCGGCCGTGCTGACGATCCCGCCCGCGTTGTGGCTGGCGCACTACCGCCGCGCGCAGTTCCTCGCCACGAGCGCGGTGAACATCGGCCGCGCGATCCCCAGCTTCGGGCTGGTGATCCTGTTCTGGTTCCTGGCCGCCCGGCTCGAAGTCGACACGACGTTCTGGCCGTTGATGCTCGCGCTGGTGGCCTTGGCGCTGCCGCCGTTGTTCACGAACACCTACGCGGGCGTCGTCCAGCTGGCGCAGGAAACCGTCGACGCCGCGCGCGGAACCGGCTACCGCGAGTGGCAGATCATGCTGCGCCTGGAGTTGCCGCTCGCGTCTCCGGTCATCCTGGCGGGTGCCCGCGTCGCGTTCCTGCAACTGGTGGCGACGGTCGCGATCGGCGCGATCGTCAACGACGGCGGCGGTCTCGGACGGTACATTGTGGACGGTTTCGCCCTCGGCGAACCCGGCCACGGCGAGATCCTGGCGGGTGGCATCGCGGTCGTCGTACTGGCTTTGGTGTGCGAAGGCGTTTTCGCGCTCGTCACGCGTTGGGTGACCCCGCGCGGGCTGGCGATCCAGTCCCGCGCGGATGCCCGCTCCTGAGCGTTCACCGCCGCCCACGCGAACGCCTGGAAGGCGCGCGCCAGCGGGATGATCTCACCGGCGCGGCCCAGCCCCGTCCGCGGCACGGCGGGGCGAGGAACGCGGCCTCGAAGGCCGAGACCAGCGAGGAGTCCTTTGTGGACAGCCTCACTCGACGGGGCGCGCGAGCCCGTCGATCACCTCGGCACCGGGCAGGGCCGCGAGGGTCGCGCCCGAGATCAGCAGCTTGCCGCCGCGGATACCGCTGCCGATGACCAGTTCGGGCTCGTCGGCGACGCGCTGGTCGATCAGGATCGGCCATTCCGCGGGCAGGCCGACCGGCGTGATGCCGCCGTACTCCATTCCGGTGAGCGAGACGGCCTCGTCCATCGGGGCGAAGGAGGCCTTGCGGACGTCGAGACGGCGCTTGATCACGCCGTTCACGTCGGCGCGGGTGGTGGCGAGGATCATCGCGGCGGCGAACCGGACCTCACCGGCGCGTTTGCCGGCGACGACGACGCAGTTCGCGGACGCGGAGAGCGGTGAGCCGTACGCCTCGCAGAAAGCGGCGGTGTCGGCCAGGTCGGCGTCGATCTCGACGACGCCGACGGCATCCGGATCGGGCAGGGCGGCGAGCGCCTTGGCGACGGGCTCGGCGAGCAGGTCCGTGCGGGAGAGGGCGGGGACGACGGTGAGGCTTCCGGCGATGGTCCAGGTAGTCACAGGGCCACCCTAATGTCGGCAGGGCGCCGCCCGGTAGAACACGCACGATGGGCGATCAGGGCGCCCTGCCACCGCGATAGCGGGCCGAGTACCTCTCAGCTCCGCCAAACCGGCACTCGATCACCAGTTGCGGCCGCCGCGCTGCACCTCGATGAGCTTGGGGCGGACGTCCACGAGGTAGACCAGGACCGCGACCAGTGCGGGCAGCCACAGGATCATGCCGCCGCCGTAGAACTGGAAGAAGGTCAGCACCACGGTCGATCCGCCGGTGATGAGCATCCAGATGGGCTTGGTCTTCCGATCGGCGGCCGAGTACGCGTCCGCGCGCTGCAACAGCGCATGCACGAAAGCGAACAGCCCCGTCAGCGCGCCGCCCCAATGGATGGCGATGAGGATCCAGGTGGCAACGAACACGAACTCAGCTTACGTCAAACCGGGCGAATGACCGGGCCCCCGGCACCGAAGCGGTGCCAGGGGCCCTGGAATTCACGCGGACCTTACTTCTCGGTGGTCTTCGGCGCGGTGGCCGGCTTCTTGGCGGCCGGGCTGGTGGTGCTGCGGCGCGCGGTGGTCGTGGTCTTCGGCGCGGTCTTGTTGGCGACCTTGCGCGAAGCCGAACGCGTCTCGTGCGCGAGGTCGTCGCCGATCTCCTCGACCTCGTCGGCGATCTCGCCGGCGAGCTCGGTCACCTTGCGAGCGGTCTTCTCGCCGGCGGAACGGGTGCCCTTGGTGACCTTGCCGAGCACGGTGTCGATGCGCTCACGGGCGTCGGTGGTCGCGCCCTCGACGCGGTCCTGCGCGGTGCTGATCGCGTCTTCGAGCTGCTCGATGGCCTTCTTGACCTGCGGCTGCGCGGCGATCTTGTCCCACGCCTGCTCACCGGACTCGGCCAGCTTGTTGTACAGCTTCAGCGCGGCTTCGGTGTACTCGTCGATGACCTTGCGCAGCTCGGCCGGGTCCAGCTTCTCGCGGAGACCCTCGACGTCGTGCGGGAGCTCTTCGATGTTCTTGCGGGCGGTCTCGCTGCCCTCGACGACCTTCTCCTTGGCCTTGGACACGGCGTCGACGACGGCCTGGCCGGCCAGGTTGCCGGCACCCAGGGCGGCCAGCAGCGGCGTGCGGACCTGGTCGAGGGCGGTGTGCTTGCGGTCGGTCTTGGTGGCCGTGGTCATGCTGACTCCTTGGTTTCTGTGACTTGGTCTTCGGTTTTCGCCTTGGCCGCCTGCTCGGGTTTCGCGGCGGCGTTCTCGCGGCGGAACGATTCGTAGACGTCGAGCAGGACCTGCTTCTGCCGTTCGGTCAGCTCGGTGTCGGCGCGGATCGCGTCGCCGACCGGGCCGCCCATGGGCAGATCGAGGATTCCCGCTTGCACGTAGAGCGCCTCGGCCGAGATTCGCAGGCCCTTGGCGATCTGCTGGAGGATCTCCGCGCTGGGCTTGCGGACCCCGCGCTCGATCTGGCTCAGGTACGGATTGGACACGCCGGCGAGTTTCGACAGCTGCCGCAAGGAGATCTTCGCGTTGCTGCGCTGCTGGCGGATGTACTCGCCGATGTCGGAAGCGATGTCCGCGACCTTCTCCATCGGTCCACCCGATGCGGGCTGATCCCGGTCGATGTCTGACATCGGTCACCTCCTCGCGACGTCTTCAACGCTACGCGCGAGTGCTAGCAATTGCAAGCACTCTGCTTGCAACCATCGGGTGTGTTGGTGCTCACCCCGCTACCGTGGGGGGATGTCGAACGCGACGCGGCTGCGGCGGCGCCTCGTCGAGCATCTGCTCGCCGAGGGCGTGCTGCACGACGCGCGCTGGATGACCGCGTTCCGCTCCGTGCCGAGACACGTCTTCCTGCCGCGGTTCTTCGTCCCGGCGGCGAACGGCTGGGCCGCGGTCGAAAGCGGCGACGACGAGTGGCTCCGGCGCGTGTACTCCCCCGACGTACTGGTCGTCCAGCTCGACGACGACTCCGGACTCTGGGAACGGGCGCGCTATCTCGGCGCCCAGCCCGGAACGCCGACGAGTTCGTCCAGCCAGCCGTCGATCATGGCGATCATGCTCGAAGAGCTCCGGGTCGCCGACGGGCATCGCGTACTGGAGATCGGCACGGGCACCGGTTACAACACCGCCCTGCTGTGCCATCGGCTCGGTTCCGGGCTCGTGTACACAGTGGACATCGACCCGGAACTGGTCGACGCCGCGCGCAAACGCCTGGCGGAGATCGGGTACGCGCCCTCGTGCGCGGCGGCCGACGGCGCCGAAGGCTTCCCGGCGGGCGTGCTCTACGACCGGGTGCTGTGCACGTGCTCGGTGTCGTCGATCCCGCCCGCGTGGCTGGCGCAGACGATGCCGGGCGGGCTGATCGTCACCACGCTGAACCGGCCGATCGGCGGCGGACTCGTCCGGATCGTCGCGGGCGAAGGCGCGACGGGACACGGGCGGGTGCTCGCCCATGACGGTCGCTTCATGCCGCTGCGCGCGCACCGCTTCAAGCCGTCGAAGGCGCTCGAAGGTGATGTCTCCTGGCGGCCGACCCGGCTGCCGATGGGCGTGCTCACCGAAGTCCGCAGCCGCTTCGAGTTCTTCGCCGGGCTCCACCTTCCGGGCGTGACGGCCGCGCGAACGGGCCAGAGCACCACGCTGGTCCATCCGGACGGCTCATGGACGCGCCATCGGCAGCGGGGCAGCGAGTTCGAAGTGGCCGAAGGAGGCCCGCGGCGGCTGTGGGAGATCGTCGAAGCGGCGCACGAAGACTGGCTCGGCCTCGGCGAGCCGGGGCGGGACCGGTTCGGGCTCAGCCTCGACGGCGAGGACCAGGTGATCTGGCTGGATTCACCCGACGGCCGCATTTGGCCGTTGCGTCCCTGAAAGCAGGCCTCGCACCCACTTCTCGACGTGATCGACGGCGTCGTCCACCGCGATGTGGGTGGTGTCGAACAACTCGACCGGCGGATCCATCGAGGGCGCTTCCGCTTGCAGCCACTCGTTGAACTCCAGCATCTCCTCGACCCGCTCCTCGTCCCACTCGCGCCAGGCGGGCCGCGCCAGCAAACGCTTGCGCAGGGCGTCGGGCTCGCTGACGAGGGCCAGGTAGTGGATGCCGGAGAAGAAGACGCGCTCGGGCAGCCGCTCGAACTCGGGCGGCGCGACGGTGCCGCAGAGCACGACCGGCCGCCCGTTCTGGTGCAGCATCGCCGCCATCCGCAGCCAGGTCGAGCGGAACGCGGGATGGCCGGGGACGTCGTCCCGTAACGCCCCGGTCCACAACACGTCCTGCTCGACCACGAGCGCGAGGTCGCCGAGCCGTTCCGCGAGCCGCGGCCCGACCGTCGACTTGCCGGCGCCGCTCGGCCCGGTCAGCGCGAACAGCGGAAGGCGCCGGAACGGCCACCGGTGCGCGCATACCGCGCACACCAGCAGCCCGTTCTCGACTCGTGGCCGTTCGGCGCGATCACCGCAGGCCGGGCAGATCTTGAGATCGAGGACCACGGTCAGTCGAAGAGGCCCTCGAGGAAGCCGCCCTTACGGCGCTTGTGGCCATAGCCGTGCGGCGAGTCCGCGTAGCCGCCGCGGTAACCCTTGGGCGAGTCGGCGTAACCACCCCGGTAGCCCTTCGGCGAGTCCGCGTAGCCGCCGCGATGCGGCCGCGGGGAGTCCGGCCGTCCGTAGTGCGGAGCCGGCGCGTGTCCACCTCCCTGGTACGGCGGGGGCGGCTGGTGCCCGCCACCGTAGTACGAGTTTTCGGCACCGGCGATGGCTTCCAGCTCACCCCTGTCCAGGAAGATGCCGCGGCACCCCTGGCACTGGTCGATGTGGATGCCGTTCTTGTCGACGGTCTTCATGACGTTCTGGCACTTCGGACAAATCACGTATCAGAGGTTACGCATTTTTCTCGTCCGAGGTCAGCAGGCGCACAGACAAAACGGGTGCCCGGCCGGATCCGCGTACACGCGGAAGGTCTTCGGGGAGTCGTCGAGCAGCTTCGCGCCGATGGCCAGCGCTCGCTCGTGGGCGGCCTCCATGTCGGTGACGTCGAGGTCGACGTGGGCCTGCTGCGGGTTCTCGGCGGAGGGCCACGCGGGCGGCCGGTAGTCGGGCACGCGCTGGAACGAGAACCGAGCGCCGCCTTCCGGGTTCCGCAGGGTCACCCAATGGCCGTCCTCGGCGACTTCGGCCGCCTTCCAGTCGAGCAGCTCGCGGTAGAACTCCGCCAGCGCGACCGGGTCCGGGCAGTCGAGGGCCACCGCGCCGAAGGTCGGTACCGCACCCATGGTTCAGCCTCCAGAAGGATCGAGTAACCAGTGAAATGAGTATGAAGGTTATCGGAGCCGATGACAACCGGTCTCGCCCGTACACTGGGGAAGGTGAACACCGACGCGTCCCTGGTGGTCGAGTTTCTGAACACGGTGAACGTCGAACGCGGCACCGACCTCCTGGACGATCTGGAGTCCTGGCAGCACTGGGCCCGAGATCACCGGCTTCGCGCGGATACCCCCGCGGCCGCACGCGAAACCCGGGACGCGCTGCGCGCCGCGATCGGCGACCCGCGGCTCCCACGGCCCGGCCTGCGCGCGCCGGCGGAGATCGTCCTCGGCCCGGAAGGCCCGCTGCTGGTCTCGGAAACGGTCTGCGAGGCGGTGATGGCGGCGTCGACCCGGCTGACCGTGCTCGGCGAATGGATCCGGCTCAAGATCTGCCCGGCGGACGACTGCCTGTGGGCGTTCTACGACGAATCGCGGAACCGGTCGAGGACGTGGTGCTCGATGCGGGCCTGCGGGAACCGGGAGAAGGCGCGGGCCTGGCGGGCGCGGACGGCGGACATCTCGACCTGACCCCGGCGGGGGCTGAAGGACGCCTTCCCCGCATGCGACGCGACGAAAGCGCCCTTCACCGCGTGACATGAGGGGAAAGCGTCCTTCAGCCCCGTGCCGACCGGAAGCGCCGGACCCCAGCGACCACAACTTCTGGGGTCACCCACCCCCGAGTTACCCCCAGGGGTTGTGCACACCGTTAGGCCAAAAACGTGAAAAGCTGTGGATAACCCTGGGGATGACTCCACTTCCTGTGGACAACTCCCGGTTCGGCCTCCGGAGTGTGGTATAAGCGCGGTGGCTCAGAAGAGCAGTTGCGCGACCGTGTAGATCACCAGGCCGGCGAGCGCGCCGACCACCGTGCCGTTGATCCGGATGAACTGCAGATCCCGGCCGACCTGGAGCTCGATCTTGCGCGAGGTCTCTTCGGCGTCCCAGCGCTCCACGGTGTCGGTGATGATCGTGGTGATCTCCTTGGAGTAGTGGGTGACGACGTAGGCCGCCGCCCCCTCCACCCAAGTGTCCACTTTGGACCGGATGTGCTCGTCGGAGACCAGCCGCTCGCCGAGCGTTTCGAGGCCCGTGCGGACACGGCGCCGCAGCTCGCTCGACGGGTCCTCGGCGGCGTTGAGCAGCATCTCCTTCGCCG
Organism: Amycolatopsis coloradensis; assembly: GCF_037997115.1. Classification (NCBI taxonomy): domain Bacteria; kingdom Bacillati; phylum Actinomycetota; class Actinomycetes; order Pseudonocardiales; family Pseudonocardiaceae; genus Amycolatopsis; species Amycolatopsis coloradensis. The sequence continues at coordinate 2,447,169 of NZ_CP150484.1, read as the reverse complement.
TCGCCCACGCCGAGCCGATCAGCTTCTGCACCTCGTCGTGCCCCAGCATCTGGGACTTGACCTGCTCGGCGCGCGCCATCACCTCGGGGTCGGTCTGCAGGTCCTGGGCGAACTCGCCGAGGAACTTGTCCAGCGCCAGCCGCATGGGGTGGTTGACGTCGGTCTTCACCGCCCAGACGAACGACAGCACCTCGCCGTAGACCTTGTCCGCGAGCATCTCGTCGACGAACTTCGGCGACCAGCTCGGCGCCCGGTCCGAGACCACGCGCAGCATCGTCGTGTGGTTGTCCCGCACCCATTCGTAGGCGCGGTCGCACATCAGGTCCACCAGCTTGTGGTGCGCCCCGTCGGCGAACACGCCGGCCAGGATCTTGCCGAGCGGAGGACCCCACGGCTTGTCCACGATCCGCTTGACCACGGCCTGTTCCATGATCGCCTGGACGTCTTCGTCGCGGAGCACCTTGACCGCCGCCCGCACGACGGTGGCCAGCTCCGACGTCACCCGCTCCGCGTTGGCGGGCTGCGAAAGCCAGCCGCCGAGCCGCTTCGAGACTTCGACCCGGCTCAGCTTCTCGCGGATCACGGACTCGGACAGGAAGTTCGAGCCGACGAAGTCACCGAGGCTGCTGCCAAGGGCGTCCTTCTTGTTCGGGATGATCGCGGTGTGCGGGATCTTGATCCGCAGCGGATGCCGGAACAGCGCCGTCACCGCGAACCAGTCGGCGAGCGCGCCGACCATCCCGGCTTCGGCGGCGGCGCGGACGTAGCCGACCCAGGCCGGCCAGCCCGCGGCTTCGGCCCAGCTGGTCAGCAGGAAGATCACCGTCGCGCCGAGCAGGAACGACAGCGCGACCATCTTCATCTTGCGCAGGCCGCGGCGCTTCTCCTCCTCGGCGGCGGTTCCACCGGGCGGATCGGCTGGGGTCACCTTGGCGGGCGTCAGTTGCTCCACACCGCCATTGTCCGTGAGGATGGCTGATCGTGCGCGAACCTGTCCTCGTACCCCGCCTCCAGCCCTTCACGTCGACCATCTTCGCGGAGATGACGGCACTGGCCGTCCGTCACGAAGCCGTCAACCTCGGCCAGGGTTTCCCCGACACCGACGGCCCCGCCGGAATGCTCGACGCCGCCAAGAACGCGCTGTTCGGGGGTGCGAACCAGTATCCGCCGGGGCCGGGGCGTCCCGAACTGCGCGCGGCGATCGCGCGGCACCGGCTGCGGTACGGCACCGCGTACGACCCGGACACGGAGATCCTGGTCACCGCAGGCGCCACCGAGGCCATCGCGGCGTCGCTGATCGCGCTGACGCAGGCGGGTGACGAGGTCATCGTCATCGAGCCCTACTACGACTCGTACGCGGCCGCGGTCGCCATGGCGGGCGCGGAGCGGCGTGTCGTCGGCCTGGTGGAACGCGACGGCCGGTTCGCGCTGGACATCGAGGGCCTGCGCGCCGCGGTGACCGATCGGACCAGGGCGATCCTGATCAACTCGCCGCACAACCCGACCGGCACGGTGTTCACCCGCGCCGAACTGGAAGCCGTCGCCGCGCTCTGCGTGACGCACGATCTGATCGCGATCACCGACGAGGTGTACGAGCACCTGGTCTTCGACGACGCCGAGCACCTGCCGCTGGCGACCTTTCCCGGTATGCGCGACCGGACCGTCTCGATCTCCAGCGCGGGCAAGACGTTCAACTGCACCGGCTGGAAGATCGGCTGGGTCTGCGCGAGCCCCGAACTGGTCGCGGCGGTGAAGGCGGCGAAGCAGTTCATCACCTTCGTCTCGGGCGGCCCGTTCCAGCCTGCCGTCGCCCACGCGCTGGACCACGAACTGCCGTGGGCCGAAGACCTGCGCACGAGCCTCCAGGACAAGCGGGACCGGCTCGCGGCGGGGCTCGCGGAAGCCGGGTTCACGGTCCGGCCGACCGCCGGGACGTACTTCGTCTGCGTCGACGTCCGGCCGCTCGGGTTCGACGACGCCGCGGAACTGGCCTGGGAGCTCCCCGAACGGGTGGGTGTGGCGGCCGTGCCCGTAAAGGTGTTCACCGATCACCCGGAAGAGTGGAAACACCTCTTGCGTTTCGCGTTCTGCAAACGCAACGAGGTCATCGACGAAGCGATCACCCGATTGCGCAAACTTCGGTGACTCGTCCGATGTTCACGCCCAGCCGCTCTTCTCGAGCGTCCGTCTGAGCCGGTCCAGACACCGTCTTCGCAGCCTGCCCACACTGGCCGGACTGATGTCCAGCTCACCCGCGAGCTGGGCGTAGGACAGCTCCGGCCGGTACGCGAGTAGCCGCATCATCCGCCGATGCGAGTCCGGCAGGCGATCGACCGCCGCCCAGAGCGCGCGATCACGTTCGGCACGGACGACCTCGGCCTCCGGGGTCGTCTCCTCGTCGGGCAGCGGGCGCGGCGTTTCGCGCCTGTTCCTGGTGATCATCCGGAGCGCGCGGCGCCGCGCGGTGGTCGTCAGCCAAGCACCGAGCTTCGCTTCGTCACGTAGTGCGCCGGGTGCACGAAGCAGTTCCAGCCACGCGTCCTGACAGACGTCCCTGGCGTCGGCTTCGCTCAGCCGATACGCCTTCAGCGTCCTGAGCACCGCCGCCGACAGCGCGTTCACGTCCCACATCCCGGACCCTTCCCTCCCGGCGGCTCGCGTCCGCCGAGCCGCTCACCGAACGCGACTTCGACGGCACGCACCGCAGCAGGGATCCGGAAAAGGTCAGGTCACCGAGGATTTGAGTAGTTCCACCTCTCACCGGATGGCCGCCGGGCACATACCGAGAGTGATCAACTCCGGTACTCCAGGCACCGGAGCCGGTTGCGTCGTTCCGCCTAACGGGCTGGATCGACGGCGGCTGAAGTGAAACACTCCCCTCCGGTGCTAAAACTGGTGCAGCCCCGGGGGAACTGCGACCTGGCCGGAAGAGACCCCAAGCAAGATCGAACTCACGCGGGAAACGTGGGTTTCAGGCGCGGACGGTGGTGATTGCTGTGAGTGGTACGGCAGTCGTGCGCCGTGGCGGCCTCACCGCCCCGAAGCGAATCCTTTTCGCGGGTGGGCTCGTGCTCACCGGCTGGATCCTCGGCGCCGTGCTGAGCACCCCGGCTTCAGCCGACGAACAGGCACCCGTGACGCCGGAGACCTCCGTGGTCCAACCCGCGGACGAAACCGGGTCCGGGAAAGCGACTGCTCCCCAGGAGTCCACTTCGGACTCCACTGCGACCGAAACCGCGAAACCCACTGAGACCACTGAACCCTCTCAGGAAGAGCCCGCTCCCGTCGTGCATGAGGAGCCTGAGGCCACTGTGGAGGAAGAGGCGGGTACTTCTTCGGAACCGGCCACGAAAACCGCGAAGCCCCAGGCGTCCAATGGCTTACTGGGCGGCCTCATCGGCGGCGTGCTGAATGTCGTCACGAACACGGTCGGCGGCGTCGTCCATACCGTCGGCGGGGTCGTCGACGGAATCGGCGACCAGGTAGTCGCGCCGATCATCACGCCGGAACCGTGCTGTGGCACGGGCGCCCCGGTGATCCTGCCGGGCACCGGCGACATGCTCGACCCCGTCTTCGGCGGCGGTTCCGGCGAGTCGGCGAGCGGCTCGGTCACCATCGCCGTCCCGGCCAAGGCCGTCACGGAGAAGGCGCCCGCGCCTGCCACTCCGGCCCCGCGCCCGGTCGTACCCGTCGAGAGCCCCGCTCCGGCGACGGCAAGCCAGAACCACCGCGTCACCCTGCCCGTCCAGGTCAAGACCGACGCCAAGCCCGCTCCGCCCGCGCCCGCCGAATCCGACACGCACGCGTCCCCTGACGGCGGCGGCTCGGGCGGCGGCGGTGGCCTGCCGAACACCCCGGTGGCCCCGATCGCGCCCACGACGACCGCCCAGCCGGGGCACGATAACACCGGCGGCGGCCGCGGGCCGCTCGCCGTGCTCGACTCCGGCATGCCCGCCACGCAGCTGAAGCTCATCGGCACCGGCTGCGACCACGAAGGCGAGCGCACCGGCAGGGAAGCCGCGCTTCCCGCCACCTCCCCCGACTGACCTGACCGGGTCGCCGGGGAGAACCACGTCCAAACCAAGATCAACTTCGGGTTTCGACGTGCGCTGATTCCTTTGGCACAAGCCGCTTTTCCGCCTGCCCTCGTTCAGGCATCCCCTTTGTCTTCCCGAACGGCCGACCGCGCCCGGCCGGTTCGGATCCCGGCCCCGGCGCCGCGCTGCCCCTGCGGCGCCGGGACCAGCACCGGGTGGACTTCGGGGGCTTCTGCTCACCGCGCCGAGCAGGAGCCGGTCAAGCTCGAAGCCCGCCTGAACCGCGGGCGGTTCCCGGCACGTCGAGGGGCTGTGCCGGGTAACCGCCGCGGTGCCCGTCCCAAGGTTTCGGCCTTGGGGCGGGCCGGATAGCCGGTGCGCTGGTCGCGCGGCGCCGATGCCCTCCCTGGAGCATCGGCCGCCCCGCCGGCGCACCGGCTATTTCCGTTTCCAGCCCCGCGTTTCGTCCTCTGAATGCGGGGAGTCAGGTGACCTGGACGGTGGCCGGGGCGGCCGTGGCGGGGGTAGCGGCCACCGAAGCGGCGGCCGTGCCCAGCCGCCGCACGGCCTCGAAAAGCCGTTCGGCCGGAAGCGCGTACGGCAGCCGCAGCCAGCGCTCCAGTCCACCGTGGACACCGAACCGCGAGCCCGGCGCCACCTGCACTCCGTGCCCGGCCGCGGCGACGGCCAGCCGCGTGCTCATCGGCTCCGGCAGACGGCACCACAGCGAAAGCCCGCCGCGCGGCACGGTGAACGTCCACTCGGGGCAGTACCAGTTCAGCGCCCCGGTCAACGCATCCCGCAGCGCCAGCGTCTCCTGACGGCGGTGCGCCAGCGCGGCCCCGCCGTCGTCGAGCAGTTCGGCGAGGACGAGTTGCTCGAAGACCGGCGACCCCAGGTCGACGGCGAACCGGGCCGCGATCAGCCTGCCGATGACGTCCTCGGAAGCGCGGATCCAGCCGAGCCGCAGGCCCGCCCAATGCGATTTGGACGCCGAGCCGATCGTGATGCCGAGGTCACCCAGGTACGCGCCCAGCGGGGGCGGCCCGTCGGCCGGATCGCCTTCGAGGTCCAGCTCGACCAGCGTCTCGTCGACGATCGCCGGGGTCCGGGCGCGGTTCAGAGCGGCCGCGAGGCGCTGACGGCTGCCGGCGTCCATCCGCAGGCCGGTCGGGTTCTGGAAGTCCGCGACGAAGTACGCGAGCCTCGGCCCGGATTGCCGCAACGCGGCCTCGATCCCGACGATGTCCCAGCCGGTGGCCGGATCCAGGGGCACCGGCACCGGGATGGCGTGCGCGGCGCCGATGGCCTCCAGCGAGTTCGGGTACGTCGGCTGCTCGACCAGCACCCGGTCGCCCGGACCGGCCAGCATCCGCAGAACCTGCACGAACGCGTGATGCGCGCCGTTGGTGACCATCACCTGATCGGCGTTGGTCGGCAGCCCGCGTTCGGTGTAGCGGCGGGCGATCCGCTCACGCAGGACCCGCAGGCCGCGCACCTGGTAGCCGTTCTCGCCGAGGTGGTCGACCAGCGCCTTCCGCGCGGCGTCCACGGCCGGGACCAGGCCGGCGACAGCGGGCGGGCAGGCCTGGGCGAGGTCGATGAGGTCCTCGCCGGTCGGCAGGATCGCGTCCCGGCCCCGGCCGCCGGGAGAAGCGATCCACGAGCCCGCGCCGCGACGGCTGGCGACCAGGCCGTCGGCCCGCAGTTTGTCCAGCGCGGCGCCGATCAGCGTGCGGCTGACCTCCAGCGCGTCGGCGAGTTCCCGTTCGGCCGGGAGTTTCGTGCCGAGCGGGAGCCTGCCGTCGAGGACCAGCAGCTCGACGGCCGCCGCGAGATCCGCGGCACCGTGTCGAGAACCACTCTGCCGCCAACTTCCCAGCAAAAGGGCCAATTTCGTGCCTGAAACGCGTCCAGTCAGCGGGATCAGCGGTTCCATAAGGCCAATTCTTCCAGATTGGCCATGGTCAAGGTAGCCACTTACCCCTGATGGTGGACCCGTGGCACTCAAACTCGACCTCAGGCCCGTCGGCATCTCCCAGGACACCACCCGGCGCTCGATCCAGCTCGTCGGCGGACTCGCCCTCTACGGCGGCAGCATGGCCATGCTGACCAGGTCGGGACTCGGCCTTGACCCGTGGGACGTGCTCCACGAAGGGCTGATGAAGATCACCGGTCTCTCGTTCGGCACGGTCACCGCGATCGCTTCGGTCCTGGTGCTGCTGCTGTGGATCCCGCTGCGGCAGCGGCCCGGTATCGGCACCGCGGCCAACGTCGTGGTCATCTCGCTCACCGTCGACCTCGTGCGGGTCTTCCTGCCGGACCAGGACGTGCTCGGCTGGCAGATCTTCAACCTCGTCGCCGGGGTCGTGCTCAACGGCCTCGCCGCCGCGATCTACGTCGGCGCGCGGCTCGGCCCCGGCCCGCGCGACGGGCTGATGACCGGCCTCTCGGCCCGGACGGGCAAGTCGATCCGCCTCGTCCGGACGCTCATCGAGATCACCGTCCTGGCCGCCGGCTGGCTGCTCGGCGGCACCGTGGGTGTCGGCACGGTCCTCTACGCGCTCGCGATCGGACCGCTGACGCAGGCTTTCCTGCCGTACGTCATCTGGCGAGAGCGCTCTTCGACCTCGTGAGTGGCAAGGACGGAGATCGGAAGAGCAC
>NZ_CP150484.1:2424188-2440458 GCF_037997115.1 Amycolatopsis coloradensis | reverse complement strand
CTTCCGATCTGGACGGTTCTAACCGTCCTTGCCACTCACGAGGTGATCAGCTGGCCTCCCGTTGGTCAAGCAGCCGCCGGACGGCGAGGTAGTCGATGCCCCGCTGCGCGAGCACGTCGGCCGCGACACCGGGGACAGCGGTCAGCGCGAGCAGCAGATGCTCGCCTTCGATGCGCTTGCTGCCGACATCGATGGCTTCGCGAAGGCTCTTCTCCAGCACCTTCTTCGCCTCCGGCGTGAACGGCCGATGACCGCGTCCCACACGACGGCCGCCGGTCAGCGCGCCGGGGCCGTGGGTCTGCTCGACCCGCTCGACGATGTGCTCGACGTCGATGCCGAACCCACTCAAGGCTTCGACGTCGGCGTCACTCATCCCGCCCCGCCGCCGGACGCGGCGGAGGTCGTCGGCCAGTTCGTCCACCGGGCAGCCCAGTGCGGCGAGCACGCCGGTGTGCCGGGCGAGGGAGGTCAGCAGATGCAGCGGGTCGACGTTCCCGGACACCTCGTCCGCCGCGACGCGCTGGGCCCCGACGACGACTTCGCGGGCTTCGGTGGTGAAGCGCTCGAACATCAATGCCTCCCGTACTTCTTGTGCACCGCTTGCCTGCTGACCCCCAGCTCGGCCGCGATCTCCTGCCAGGACCAGCCGTGGACCCGCGCGCTGCGGACCTGCACGGCTTCGAGTTGTTCCAACAGCCGGCGCAAGGCGGCGACGGCGCGCAATCCCACGCGGGGATCTCGGTCGCCGGCTCGCGCGGCCAGATCTGTCGCCTCGGTCATGACGTCAACCTACGTTGACATCTCGTCCGCGTCAACTTCGGTTGACAGTTAGGGTCGGGTCATGGTCGAAATCGCAGTGGCGGAAAGGGACGGAGTAGGTGCGGACGGAGCGACGCGCCCGACCGAAGACCATGTCGCCGTACTCGGCAACGCCGTGGTGGTGCTCGACGGGGCGACCGCACCGCGGCCGGATCTGCCGTCCGGCGGCTGGTACGCGAGTCTGCTCGTGCACAGCCTGTCGCGGGCCTTGAGCGCGGAACCCCAGGCCGATCTCGCGGTGCTGCTGGCCGAGTCGATCGCCGACGTCGCCCACCGCGAGGGCCTCGAACCGGGACGATCGCCGTCGAGCACGGTCGCGATCGCGCGCTGGACGGACGACACCGTCGACGGGCTGGTGCTCGCGGACAGCCCGATCATCGCCTTCGGGCCCTCCGGCACCGACCCACTGACCGACGACAGGCTCGTCTCGCTGCGCGAAAGCGGCCAGCTCCGCACCGGCGCCGACGTCCGCGCGAAACGCAACGCTCCGGGCGGCTTCTGGGTCGCCGAGGCGGAACCGAAGGCGGCCGCGGAAGCCGTCCGCCGCAGCTGGCCGCGCTCGGAGGTCGACGCCCTGCTGCTGGCGACGGACGGCGTCGCGATCGGTGTCGACGAATACGACCTGTTCGACTGGCCCGAGGTGCTCGCCATCAGCCGGGAGCGTGGCCCGGACGCCGTCCTCGACGCGGTGCGCACGGCGGAGAAACAGGACCCGGACGGCGAGCGCTGGCCCCGCGCGAAAAGGCACGATGACCAGCTACTGGTACTCGTCGACTTCGGGGTAGCCCCAGGGTAAAACCGGGGGCTTCCCGGATCGGAAATCCGCGCCCGCGCGAGCACGCTGGACGCATGACGTTCCCTGGGGAGAGATCGCGGACCAAGCCCTGGCTGATCGCGTCGGGCGCGGCCATCGGCTGGGCACTGTTCACCATGGTCGTGCTCCACCTGATCAGCTCACGCGATCCGGTGTTCGACACGCTGTCCAGCTACGCCTACGTCGATCGCGGCACGGGCATGCTCGGCGCCAGCGTGCTCTCCCTGTCCATCGGTTCGCTCACCGCGCTCGGCGCGCTGGCCGCGGCCGGGATCCCGCTCAGCCGCACCACGAAACTGCTGTTCGTGCTGTGGTCGCTCGGGCTGGCGGCGGCCGCGATCTTCCCGGCGAGCTACCCCGAATTCCCCGATCCGGTCAGCGGCGAGATCCACCTGTACGCCTGCCTCATCGCGTTCCTCAGCCTGCCCGCCGCCGGGTTCACCCTGCGCGACAACCTGCGCGGCACGCCCGCGGCCAAGCTGGTCGGCCGCCTGGCGTGGGGCAGCGCCGCCGGGTTGATCGTCTTCGGGCTCAGCTTCATCTTCGTGCGCCTGTCCGACATCCCGTTCTTCATGACACTGACCGACATCGCGCCGGTCGGCGTCATGCAGCGGGTTTCGCTGGTGGCGCACGTGATCCTGATCGCCGGGATGCTGAAGGTCGCGTCAGCGGCGCACCGCGTCGGCGAATTCGGGGGCGTAACCGTAGAGGCCGGGCAGACCGCCCGTGTGCAGGAAGACAACGTGCTCGCCGGGCGCGAAATGGCCTTCGGCGGCCCACTCGATCAGCGCGGCGCCCACTTTGCCGGTGTACACGGGATCGAGCGCGATCCCTTCCGTGCGGCCGAAAAGCCGCACCGCGTCCCACGTCCCGGCGGTCGGGATCCCATAACCGGGACCGATCGTGCGGTCGTCGATGCGCAGGCCGTCGAGTGACGGCGGCTCGCTCCCGAGCAGCACGGAGGCCGCGATGGTGAGGTCGGCCAGGTTGTCGAGGGCCTCGTCGACCGGATGGCTGACGCAGGCGATGTCCAGCGTCAGCCAATCGAGGTCCGCCGTTCCGACGATGAGCCCGGCGGAGGTCCCGCCGCTGGCGTGCGGGGCGACCAGCCGCGCCTTGGTGATGTCCAGCTCACCGAGCTGCCCGGCGATCTCCCGCGCGGCCGCGACGTACCCGAGCGCCCCGACGCCGTCGGAACCGCCGACCGGGAACGTGGCCACCTCGCGGCCCTCGGCCGCGGCCTCGGTGATCAGCCGCTCGTAGGTCCTGCCGGTCTCCTCGCCGTCGCGGCAGATGTGCACGTTCGCACCGAAGAGATGATCGAGGGAGACGTTGCCGGACCGTTCGTACGCGTCGCCTTCGCGAGGAACCTTCGCCGTCAGGACGAGCTCGCACCGCAATCCGAGCTTCGCGCAGGCCGCGGCGGTCTGGCGGCCGTGGTTGGTCTGCAGCGCGCCGAACGTGATCACCGTGTCGGCGCCGTTTTCGATCGCCGCGCCGAGCAGGAACTCGAGTTTGCGCAGTTTGTTCCCGCCCACGCCGAGTGGATGCACGTCATCCCGTTTGAGCAGCAGGTTCGGCAGGCCGAGGGCCTCGCCCAGCCGCGGGGCGGGATGCAGCGGCGTGGGGTAGCCGCCGAGGTCGACGCGGGGGAAGCGATCGAGGTTCATGAAAGTCACGTAACCACACCGAAGCCACCCGATGGTATCGTTCGTTTGAACGAACGAGACGTGCAGGGGGAACCATGACCACCTCGAAACCGGACCTCGCGTTCACCGGCCTGGCCGAACAGGCCTCGCTGCTCGCCAGTGGCGCGGTCACTTCCGTCGAACTCACTCGTCAAGCGCTGGAGCGGGCCGAAGCGAGTCAGCCCGTTCTCAACGCCTTCAAATGCCTTCGCGCCGAAGAAGCCCTTCGCGAGGCGGAGGAAGCCGACCGACGTCTCGCCGCCGGCGAGACCGCTCCCCTGCTCGGCGTCCCCACCGCCATCAAGGACGACCTCGACGTCGCCGGCCTGCCGACGGCATTCGGCTGCGAAGGCGACTTCGCCGTCGCGACGGCGGACTCCCCGCCCGTCGCCGCGCTCCGCCGGGCGGGCGCGGTGCTCATCGGCAAGACCAACACCCCCGAACTCGGCCAGTGGCCGTTCACCGAAGGCCCGGCGTTCGGCGCGACCCGCAATCCGTGGGACACCGAGCGCACCCCGGGCGGTTCCTCCGGCGGCGCGGCGGCGGCCATCGCGTCGGGGGTGATCGCCGCCGCGCTGGGTTCCGACGGGGCCGGGTCGATCCGGATCCCGGCCGCGTGGACCGATCTGGTCGGGATCAAACCGCAGCGCGGCCGTGTCCCGACCGAACGCGAGCTCTTCCACGGGCTGACCGTGGTCGGCCCGCTCGCGCGCACCGTCGCCGACGCGGCCCTGCTGCTCGACGTCGCCGCCGGGACCGGCACCGCGTTCCAGGCGGCCGCCCGCCGCGAACCGGGCCGGATGCGGATCGGGCTGTCCACCAGGATCCCTTTCACCGCGACGAAAACCCGGCTCGATTCGCAAGCGCACGCGGCCGTCGTCCGGCTCGCGGAGCGGTTCGCCGAACTCGGCCACGAGATCGTCGAGATCGAACCCGACTACCGGCTGATCGGCCTCACCTTCCTGCCGCGTTCGCTCGTCGGCGTGCGTGACTGGTCCCGTCGCGTACCGGACCAGGCGCGGCTCGACCCGCGCACGCGCGCCAACGCCCGGCAGGGTTCGGTGCTGGCCGGGCCGGCGCTTCGGCTCGCCCGCGCCACGGAACCGTTGCTGCAACGGCAGATCGGCTCGGTGTTCGGCCGGGTGGACGTCGTCCTCACGCCGACCACGGCCACGCCGCCACCGCGGATCGGCAGCTTCGACGCGCTCTCCGGCTGGCAGACCGACCAGGCCATGATCGCCGCGTGCCCCTACGCTTGGCCGTGGAACGTGCTGGGCTGGCCGGGCGTCAACGTCCCCGCCGGACTGAGCCGGGAAGGACTGCCGCTCGGCGGGCAGCTGCTCGGCCCCTCGCACGCCGAGGAACGGCTGATCTCGCTGGCCGCGCAACTGGAAGAGGTCGAACGGTGGCAGGACCGCAAACCCGAGACCGCTTGGTGAACACCCGCGAAGCCATTCTCCACGCCGCGCTCAAGGTGGTCGGGGAACAGGGCGTCGGCGGGCTGACCAACCGCCGGATCGCGCGGCAGGCCGAAGTCTCGCTCGGCACGCTGACCTACCATTTCCCCAGCCAGACGGCGTTGCTGCGCGAGGCGATGCTGCTGTTCGTCGAGGAAGAGACCACGAAGCTGACCGGGTTCGTCGATACGTACCGCGAACAGGGCTTGAGCGTCGAGCAGGCCGCGTCGGTGGTGGAGCAGGTCATCGCGCAGCTGCCCTTCGGCACCGACGAACTCGGCGCGCACGAGCTGTACCTGCAGGCCGCGCGCGACCCCGGGCTTCAGGACGCGGCCGCCCGGTGTTTCGCCGCCTACGACGAACTCGCGCTGGTGATCCTGAAAACGCTCGGTGTGCCGTCGCCGGAGCGGCTGACCGGCCCGGTCGTCGCGCTGATCGCCGGCCTCCAGTTGCGCAGGCTGGCCACGGGTGACGACGGCGTCGAGGTGGCGCAGTCGTTGATGATGCTCGTCCGCGGCGCGTCATGACCGGTCCGCCGATCGTCAAGGGGACGGCGGCGTGGCGGTACTTCGGCGACTTCCGGGCCGGACTTCTGGCGGGCCAGGTGCTGGTACTGCAGGTCGCGCATCCGGTCGTCGCGGCCGGGGTTCGGGATCATTCCGACTACGTCGAAGATCCGTGGACCCGGCTCATGCGCACGGCCGCCTCGCTGTCCATCTACATCTACGGCGGCCCGGAGGGCGCGCGCTACGAGGCCGACCGGCTGCGCGCACTGCACCGGTCGTTCACCGGCGTCGACGACGGTCACCGTTACAGCGCGCTGAACCCGCGCGCGTACGCCTGGGTGCACGCCACGCTCGTCATGGTTCCCGTTGACACACAACGGTTCTACGGCACCCCGATGAACCCGTCCGAACTGGACGAGTACTACGCGCAGATGTGCGACGTCGGACGGCTCCTCGGTCTGCGCGAGCAGGACATGCCGCCGACGTGGCCGGAATTCGAGCGGTACTACGCGGAAATGATCGACGGTTTCGGCCCGAACGAGACGATCTCGACGTTGTTCGAAACGATCCGCACGGTGAAGAAACCGTGGCGATGGCTGCCCGACGAACGCTGGACACGGCTTCAGCGATGGCAGTATCGAGGGCAGATGTTCGTCATCCGCGCCACGCTGCCACCCGCGCTGCGGGATCGTCTCGGTCTACAGTGGACGGTCCGGGACCAGCGCCGGTTCGACCGGTTCCGCACGGTGGTGCGGCTGGTCGGCGGGCTGGTGCCGATGCCGTTGCGGTCTTCGCTCGTGCGCCGGATCGGCAGGCTCAACGTCTGGTTCCGGGCCCACCCCCGCGCGTATCGTTTCCTCGGCGGAATTTAGTCCTCTAAACGCGCTTTCGGGTTCGGGCGTAGTGGGCGCGGGCCTTCGCCCGGTTGCCACAGCGCGCCATCGAGCACCACTGGCGCGACCGCCTCGGCGAGGCGTCGCAGAACCGCAGGCCACAGTCGTCGGCGGCGCAGCTCCGGACCGCGATGTCCTCGGTCGCGAGGTCGATCGCGTCGGCCGCGAGCGCGCCGAGCGCGGCGACGACCGACACCGGCCTCAGCTCCTTCACCGGCTTGCCGTCGTCGTAACGCAGCCACGGCGACGGCGCGCCGGACGCCATCTCGTTGANCTTCACCGGCTTGCCGTCGTCGTAACGCAGCCACGGCGACGGCGCGCCGGACGCCATCTCGTTGACCAGGAGGACATCCGCAGGCCGCGGATCACCCAACAGCACTTTGTCGACAGCTTCCCGCAGTGTCCGCGCGGCCGACAGTTCGTCCGCACTCGCCTCAGTGACGGCGAAGCCCATGAGCCGCAGCCATTCCACGAGGGCGGCAGGGTCGGTGAGCAGCTCCCGGCTGTCCTCGTGCCGCTCGCGCACGGTGTTCACGAGGTCGAGGCACGGTCGCCCGCCGTCGAAGACCCACTCCATCCGGCAATTCTAACCGTTGCCATCGGTTAGGACGGCGATCTACCGTCTAACCCCATGAACCGGTTAGATAGCGAGACCGCTTCGGTCAACGGCATCCGCCTGCACTACCTGCGTGCCGGAGAGGGCCCCGCGCTCTTCCTCCTGCACGGGTGGCCGCAGACGTCCTTCTGCTGGCACGAGATCATCGGCGAACTGGCCGAAACGCATACCGTCATCGCCCCTGATCTGCGCGGCTACGGCAAATCGGACAAACCCCGCGACGGCTACGACAAACGCACGATGGCGGCGGACGTCGCCGCCCTCGCCACCCACCTGGGTTTCGGGCGAGTGTCCGCCGTCGGGCACGACCGCGGCGGCCGGGTCGCCCACCGCTGGGCACTGGACCGGGCCGATCAGGTCGACCGGCTCGCCGTGCTCGACATCATCCCCACCAGGGAACTCTGGAAACGCCTCGATAGCGAGATCGGCCGCGCCTACTGGCACTGGCTGTTCCACCTCCAGCCGGATCTGCCGGAACTGCTCGCCGGCCGGGACATCGCCGCCTACCTCGGCTACTTCTTCGAACGCTGGACGCATCAGCGGCAAGGACTGAGCCGGGAGGCCGTCGACGAATACGTCCGCGCGTTCTCCGCGCCGGGTGCCCTGCGGGCCGGCTTCGACGACTACCGCGCGTCCTTCCCGTACGACGCGGAAGCGGACGACGCCGATTTCGACGCGGGTCGCCGCCTCGAACTCCCCGTGCTCGCGCTGTGGGGGGCGAGCGGTCTGCTGGGAAAGCTGCCGACGCTGGAGATCTGGCAGGACTACGCGAACGACGTCTCCGGTACGGCGATCGACGAATGCGGTCATTTCCTCGCCGAAGAACGTCCTCACGCCCTGCTGGAAAACCTGAAACCGTTTCTGCTCAGCTGAGACCCCCACCCGCGGTAAGGGTTCTCGTCCCCTTTACGGGGGACCTCGGTTCACCCCGCGCCGTGACGCTTTCCCCGACCATCGTCGTTAACTTCAGCCGGGATGGGGAATTCACCGAGGGGGCGGCGCACGACGCCGTTGATCATCGCCCGTGTACTCGCGCTCTGCGCGCTGGCGCCCTTTCTGCTGGGCGGCACGGCCCAGGCGGACGGCGTGTCGAGCGGCGCGGACGTCCAGGTCGCGCAGACGCTCGGCACCCGGGATCTCACGGTCATCCTGCGCCGGATGGACATCGCGCCCGGGCCGCTGCACGTCGACGTCGTCACGCACACCGGAAGCGCGCCGGGAACGCTGAAACTGCGCGCGTCGGCCGCCGGGACGACGTTTTCCGAAACCACCGTGCGGCTGGACGGGAAACCGGGTGCCCATGCGGCGCAGCTGCGGGTCGACCAGCCGGGGCCGTGGGAACTCGGCCTCGACGACGGGACGGACACCGCGTCGATCCCGTTCATCGTCCCGGCCAGGGTCATCCCGCCGTGGGAGAAGGCCACCTTCGGCGGTTTTGTCGCCGCGGGCGTGTTCCTGGTGCTCGGCCTCGTCGTCGCGATGCGCGTCCGGCGACCGCAGCTCGCGCTGATCCCCGCCGGCGGGATGGTCGCCGCGCTCGCGGTCGCGATCACCGGCGCGATGCTCTCCGCGTCCACCCCGCCGCCGCCCGCGCCCGGTACCGCGCTGGACCCGACGATCGACAACATCCAGGACCCGTACGCGAACGCGCAGATGTCCACTGTGGACTTCTCCCGGCCGCCGGTGAATCTGGCCGTGCACTCGCCGAACGCGCGATCCGGCGGTCTCGCCGAGGTCCGGATCGCCGTCGCCGACGGCGCGACCGGCCGCCCCGTCGACGACCTTTTGGTGCACGACAACGCCTTGATCCATCTCGTCGTCATCTCGCCGACGGGCAGGCTGTGGCATCTGCATCCGGTGCGGGTCGGCCCTGGTGACTACCGGGTGAAGTTCACCCCGCCCGAGGCCGGGACCTACGCCGTCGCCGCGGAACTCGCCCGGCGAGGCGGCGGCGTGCAACTGGCCCGCACCACGCTGGGTGTCGCGTCCGGAAAGGACTCCGCCGCCGAACCCGTACCCGCCGGCGCGGGGAAGCGGTTCGTGCACGGGAATCCGGTCGACGTCGAGGTCGAACCGGGGACGCCGACCACGATCACCGCGCGGTTCGGCAAAGCGGATCTCCAACCCTGGCTGGGGATGCTCGGCCATCTGATCGTCGTCGGCCCGATCACCGACGACAGCCGGGTCGGCGCGGATGCCGCTGCCGCGCCGACCTGGGCCCATGTGCACTCGATGATCCCGCAATCCCCTGGTATGCCGGGAAAACCGGATGAGACCGTCGCCGCGTACGGCCCCGACGTCCCGTTCACCTACACCTTCTCCGCGCCCGGCAAGTACCGGATCTGGTTGCAGGCCGAACGCGACTACACGGTGCTGACCGTGCCCCTGCAGATCGAGGTCCCGGCGGAAGGGGCACCGCAATGAGTTCCACAGTGGACAGACGTAAGCCCGTCCTGCTGATTTCCGTCGTCTCGGTGCTCGTGGTGGCGATCGTGGCCTGGCTGGTCTGGCCGAGCAGCGGCGGCGCGCAGGTCCAGCGCTCGACACAGGGCCCGTACACGGTGCAGCTGTCGGTCGAAGATCCGCACCAAGGCGGGAATGTCTTCGCGCTGACCGTCATGGGCGCCACGCCGGACGTCGTCACCCTCGAACCCGTGATGCCGCAGATGGGGCACGCGCTCGCCCCGTCGCCCGCGATCGCGGAGGGGCCTGGCCGGTTCCGCACCGGCGACGTCCTGCTGCCGATGTCGGGGCAATGGGAGATCACCGTTTCACTGCGCGGGCCGTCCGGCGCCACGCAGCACGTTTTTCCTTTGCTGGTCAAGTAAAGAGAGAGAGGTCGGGGGTATGGATCTCACCGCGGGAGGAGCGAGGGCCGTCTCGGTGGCGCGAAGTGAACGCACCGGTCTCGTACCGGCGGGCACGGTGCTGGCCGGATCGGTGATCTCGCTGATCGGGCTGACCTGGGACATCCAATGGCACGGCGATGTCGGTCCGGACACTTTCTTCACGATGCCGCACCTGTTCCTGTATTCGGGCAGCGCGATCTCCGGGCTCGCGAGCCTCGTGGTCGTGCTGATGACCACGGCGGCGCGCCGGGCAGGCCGCCCGGTCGATGCCAGGGTCGGCGGCCGCGCGATCAATGTCTTCGGCAAGGTCTTCGCCGCACCGGCCGGCTACCTGGTGACCGGTACGGGCGCGGCGATGTTCCTGCTGTACGGCCTGTGGGACCAGTGGTGGCACGGCCTCTACGGCTTTGACGCGGTGATCGACTCACCGCCGCACATCGGGCTGCTGCTGTCGATCACGCTGAGCATCATCGGCACGGTCATGGTGTTCGCGGCCGCTCGGGAACACCGCTGGGGCACCGTCGGCGTGGTCGGCAGCCTCGGTGTGCTGATCGCGTTCAGCACGGTGACCGTGCTGGGGCTGCAGCAGATCGACGTCGACGGGCTCGACGTCGTCTCCGTCGGCATCGCGCTGCTTTCGGTGCTGCTGGTCTCGGCGGGCGCCGGATTCTGGGCACGGCCCGGCGGCGCGGTCCGGGTCGCCGCGGCACTGGCGGTCATCCAGGCGATCACGTGGTGGTTCTCGCCCTGGGCCGCGGAGGCGTACGCGGGAGCCGTCGGTCTGCCCATGCGCGACTACATCGACGGCGTTCCCGCGATGCCCTCGATGATGCCGATGGCGCTGCTGCCCATCGCGGCCGTGCTCGAAGCGGTGTATCTGCTTTCGCGGCGCGGCTGGTCCGCGGGCCGCGTTTCGGTGCTGGCGGGCGCGATCGGCGGTCTCCTGGTCGGCGCGAGCATGCCGATCCAGAACGCGATCGTCTACGGCGCCGACCGGATGCCGTGGGCGGTCGTGTTCGCGACGGCCGCCGCCGGCGCGGTGGCCGGGCTGCTCGGCGGGTTCGCCGGGTGGCGCTTCGGCGGGATGCTGGGGCTGCTGGCCCCGGCGAAGGGGGACAACGCGCATGCGTAAGACACTGCTGGCCCTGGTGGCGGCGATCGGTCTGCTGTTCGCGACCACGCCCGCGGCGAACGCCTACGAACCGGTGAACATCGTCCACACCGAACGGGTCCAGGTCGGTCCGTACGGGATGACGGTCGGATTCAGCACGTGGCCCTTGCGCGCCATGCAATCGCTGGACTTCACGTTCATCCCGGACGACGGGATCGCCGGCAAGTCGGGGACGCTCGCGTTCGTCAATCCGGAGACCGGGCGGCTGGGCCGTCCGCAACCGCTCGCGAAGCATCCGCGGAAACTGGAGGTGTGGGGGCTGGACATCCGTGCCCTGCAGACACAGGGCTCGTGGACGTTCCGGTTCGAGATCGAGGGCCCCGCGGGCAAGGGCACGGGAGAACTGCGGGATCTGGCGGTGCTCGAACAGCCGGGTCCGCCGATGGCGGTGAGCTGGTCGATCAGCCTGATCCCGCTGATCGTCCTCGCCGTCCTGATCGCCGTCGCCTGGCGCAGAACGAAATCCAGGCTGCGCGGGAACGGGCTCCCCGCCACGGTGTGACTCGAAGTGACCGAAGGTCGGATGGCTCGCGTGTCCCGATGGGCACGCGAGCCTTTCGTCATGGGGTCAAATCGAACTGTCCGGCCTTGACCGCCTCGAGGAAGGCGTTCCACTCACCGGAATCGAAGACGAAGACGGGACTTTGGGCCAGCTTGGTGTCACGGACCCCCACCAGGCCTTCCCTGCCGAGATTGACCTCGACGCAGTTCCCCCCGTTGGGCTCACTCGCGAAGGATTTCTCCCACGCGGAGTCGTCGAACAGCGACACGGCCGTGGTCGGATCGTAATCCGCCGCCGATGGATAATCGGCCATTGGTCGTACCTCCGAACGTCGGTCGGGGGTGCGGGCCGCGACCTGCGCGAACCGTCACCGTCCCGGCTTCTCCCTGCCTCAACGGGACTATCCCGCACGGCCAAGTGGGTGATCAACTCCGCCCACCCTCGACATGAAGATTATTCCAGGAGTAGGATTAATCGCAGCGGCCGGGGCTCGGTTGTTGGTGATTCGCTCGCAGTACGCGGACATCCCGGCGACGGACGTCACCGGGTGCGTCAGCAGGGAGTTTCGCCGTTCCGGCAGGCCACCGACGGCAGGTGACCGGCGGGGACACCCACCCCGCGGCGCATGACCACCCACCGCCGACCTCGTGGGGGAGGATCAGCGTGATCATTCAGGACACCATGCCGGCGACGGTACTCGCCGTCGGCAGGCTCATGGCCGGGACAGCGGGCGAAAGCCGCCGCTCCGCGCATCTCTTCGACTTGCACACCGGGGGTTCGCACCCCGAGTTTCTGCACGCCCGCTGCGGCGCCGCGATGCCGTACGACCACTTGGAATGGGTCCCCGTCGGTTCGGGGATGCCCTGTGAGCGTTGCCTCGGCCTCGCCGGTTCGGCCGACCAGGCGCGGTTGCCGCGTCCGAGCCGGGGGGTGTGACCGCCATGGCCGTCCGTCTCACCACGCTGCTGTTCCGCCGTGAGGACGAACGCCTGGCCTCGGCGAAGCACCACCACCGCACCATCGGGCTCGAACTGCGTCAGCGGTTCGGGTTCAGCCTCATCCAGGCCCCGCTGCGCAAACAGCCGCCGTGGAACTCCGAAGTCGACGCGCCCGGCGCGCACCGGGACCTGATCAGGACCGGCCGGCCGCTCGAAGGTCAGTTCGAGCTGACGCCCCTGTTCGGGATCGGGCATCTGACCGGCCGGGCCTGACCGCTCAGGGCTTGCGGCCCAGCCCGCCGAGTCCGCCGGTGAAGGTCGGGTCGTCCGCGAACCGGTCGCTCGCCCGGGAATCCGCTTCGTCGAGATGCCAGGTGGCCATCCAGTCGATGCCCGGCTCCACCATCTCCAGCCCGTCGAAGAACGCGGCGAACTCCGCGCGGGACCGCAGATGGAACGGCGCGCTCGTCTTCTTGTACAGCTCCTGGACGTTCTCCCGGTTGTCGCCTTCCTTGCGGGTGACGCCGTCCTCGGTCAGATGCGAGGACAGGAAGTACGAACCCGACGGCAGGAAATCGAGGTACCGCTGGACCATCTCGTGCACGGGCTCCTCCGGGCCGAGGAAGTACAGCAGGCCGACCAGCACCAGCCCGATCGGCTGCCGCGGGTCGATCACCCCGGTCTCGAGGGCGCGTTTCCAGATGTCGGCGGGATCCCGCACGTCGCCCTGCAGGACCGCGTGCCGCCCGAGCAGCCCCTCCCGTTCCAGCAGCAGCTGGGAATGCGCGACGGCGACCGGCTCGATGTCCACGTACACGACCCGCGAGTCGGGGTTGATCGCGCTCGCGATCTGGTGGACGTTGCCGACGGTAGGCACGCCTGAGCCGATGTCGAGGAACTGCGTGATCCCCTGACGGGCCAGGTAACCCACGCCGCGGCCGAGGAAGTCGCGGCCGACGCGGGCGAACGTCTTGACCTCCGGGAACTGCTTCAGCACCTGCGTGCCGAACTCGCGGTCGATGGCCCAGTTGGCCGAACCGCCGAGGAACCAGTCGTACACCCTGGCCACGTTGGGTCGTTCGAGATCGACACCTTCGGGAACTTCGGGGTCCTGCTGCGTCGTCATACCGTCACACCTCGTCAGAAACCGGGTTTGCGGGCGACCCCGCCGATGGCGCAGTTAAGCGCAGGCGAGTGGGGGTCGTCCAGCCGCCATGCGCCGACCGGGACCAGACCCGGTGCCACGAGGTCGAAATCGCCGAAAAAACCGAGGATCTCTTCCTTGTCGCGAAAGGACGCGGGCGTGCTCGACTGCTCGTACTGCTTCACGACGCGCTGGACCTGGTCCAGCTCGTCACCTTCCACGCCGGACATCGTGACGTGGGACAGGACGTAGAAGGAGCCCGCGGGCAGCAGGCGCCGGTATCGCGCGATGA
Organism: Amycolatopsis coloradensis; assembly: GCF_037997115.1. Lineage (NCBI taxonomy): Bacteria > Bacillati > Actinomycetota > Actinomycetes > Pseudonocardiales > Pseudonocardiaceae > Amycolatopsis > Amycolatopsis coloradensis. The sequence continues at coordinate 2,426,769 of NZ_CP150484.1, read as the reverse complement.
CGTCGGGGAGCCCGGGGTCCGGCACGAAATGCAGGACCGCGACGGTGAGCAGGGCCACCGGCTTCGCCGGATCGAGCACGCCGGTGTCGATGGCGCGTTCCCAGATGTCGTCCGGGTCGCGCAGGTCGCCGCCGAGCACCGCGTGCCTGGCGGGATCCCCGTTCTTCTCCAGCAGGATCCTGGCGTGCGCCACGGCGACCGGTTCGTTGTCGACGTACACGCACCGGCTGTCGCCGTCGACGTCGTCGGCGATCTCGTGGACGTTGCCGACCGTCGGCACGCCGGATCCGAGGTCGAGGAACTGGTTCACCCCGTGCTCGGCGCAATGCCGCACCGCGCGGCCGAGGAAGGCGCGGTTGGCCCTGGCGAGCGAGCGGATGAGCGGGAAGGTCTTGACCAGCTGTTCGCCGAATTCCCTGTCCACCGCCCAGTTCGCGGTCCCGCCGAGCGCCCAGTCGTAGATCCGGGCGGCGTTGGGCCGCTCGAGATCCACGCCGTCGGGCAGGAACCGCGAATCCATCTCAGGATTGCATCTGGGTTCTGTACAGCTCGGCGAGCTCCTTGAGGAACTGCCGGGTCTCCTGGCGCTCCAGCGCGGCGCCGCGCAGCCGGTCCCAAGAGTCGACGAAGATGTTGAAGTCCTTGACGTCGTCGAGGTACAACCCGCCCGCGGAATGTTCGATGTAGACGAAATCCCTGGTGCGGTCGGGAAAACGCATGATGGTGAAATCGTTGGGCACCGCGGCGAGCCGCGCGCCGAACGGCAACACGTGCACATACACGCGCGGATGCTTGTCCAGTGCCAGCAGATGCTCGACCTGGTCCAGCATCACCGCCGGGGCGGAGCCGCCGGGAGCGCGGCGCAAGGCGCCTTCGCTGATGATGAACCGGTAGTAGGGCGGCTGCTGCTGTTCGAAGACGGCCTTGCGGTCCAGCCGGTTGCGGACCAGTGAGGTCACGTCGGTGGCACCCGCTTCGGTGAACTGCTTGAGCATGTAGTGCTCGGACTGCAACGGGCCGGGGATGCGCTCGCCGTGCCAGGTGAGGATCTCCGCGGCCGCCGGTTCGAGGTCGGTGAAGGTGCGGAACCAGTGCGGCACCACGGATCGGTAGCCGGACCAGTGGCCGCGCTGCCCGGCCGCGGCACGGGCCAGGTTCATCAACGTGTCGGCCTCGTCGCCGTTGATCCCGAACGCGTTCAGCATGGATCGCACATCCCCGAGCTTGACCCCGACGGCACCGGACTCGATCTTGTTGACCTTGCCCTGGGTGCAGCCGAGAACCTCGGCGACCTGCTGCTGTGTCATCCGCGCGGCGTTGCGGGCATGCCGGAGCTCGTTCCCGAGCTGCTTCCGGCGCGAGGTGACGGTGCTGGCCATCGCCTTGCTCTCCCGGACCACATAACCAGGACCGCGGCTGCCCGCGGTCCTGCGCGCGAATACTCGAACCCACCCAGGGTACTTCACCTTGAGGGGTTCGATGATGACATTGCGCAGCGTTCCAGGAAACGCCCGAAAACACCAGTCACCTGGTACGTCACCCTGGTGGCGGAGCGATCTCGTCACATTTCGGGCACGCCGGTCCGGCATAGTGACCGAGTGGACCAATCCCCCTTCGCCAGGCAGGTCACCGATGGTGTCTTCGGGTACGTCCAGCCGGACGGCTCGTGGTGGATCAACAACTGTGGGATCGTCGCCGCGGGCGATCACACGGTGGTGATCGACACCTGTGCCACCGAACGGCGTACCAGGGCGCTGCTGGCGACGGCGGAGTCGGCGGGCGGGGCGCCGGTGACCACCGTGGTCAACACGCATCACCACGGCGACCACACGAACGGCAACCACCTGGCGACCGGCGCCACGATCGTCGGGCACCGGAAGACGCGCGAAGTGATGGTCGCCACCGGGATCAACACCTACGAGAACTCGTTCACCGGCAACGACTGGGGCCATCTGGAGCTGCGGCCGCCCGAGGTGCTGTTCGACGACCGGCTGACCGTGCACGCCGGCGACGTCCGGCTGGAGCTGATCCACCCCGGACACGCCGCGCACACCACCAACGACGTCCTCGTCTGGCTGCCGGAACGGCGGGTGCTGTTCGTCGGCGACCTGATCTTCAACGGCGGCAGTCCGTTCGCTTTGATGGGCTCACCGGCCGGCTGGCGGAAGGCGCTGGACCTGGTTCGCGAGCTGGAACCGGAGACGATCGTGCCGGGCCACGGGCCGGTGTGCGGCCCCGAAGCGATCGACGTCGTCGACGGATACCTGGGCTTCCTGCAGAAACTCGCTTCGTACGGGAAGGCCGCCGGGTTGACACCGCTTCAGGCCGCTCGCGAAGCGGATCTGGGGCCCTACGCGGCACTGTCCGAACAGGAGCGGCTGCCGGCGAACCTGCACCGGGCGTATGCCGAACTGGACGGTCTCGAGTGGGGCGCGCCGATAGACCTGGGTGCCGCGCTGGCGGACATGGTCACCTTCAACGGCGCCCCGATCCGGTGCTTCTCCTGACGGCCCCGCTGCCTGTCCGCTGACGGTGCCGCCGCTGTTGCGAAAGCCACTTTCGCAACGCTCAGGGTTGCGAA
>NZ_CP150484.1:2398934-2423725 GCF_037997115.1 Amycolatopsis coloradensis | reverse complement strand
CGCGCCCTCGCCGCCGACCTGGGCTTCACCGCATGGCATGCGGTGAAGGGCCCCTTCGTCAACTAGCGATCCGCACATTCGGTCGAGCCCGAGCTGCGGCCGCGGCATGAGCGGCTCGCAACTCCGCGGCCACCTTGTCCGGCTCGGTCCGCAGACGCGACGGCAAGGTCTGGAGAACCAGCACGCCCGCAGCCGCGTATCGCCCGTTTCTCGCCAGGGTGCGGTCGAACCCGTCCACGACCTGGAGATGGAACGAGAGCGAGTCGACCTCCCATGCCAGCCCGACATCGTCGAACCAGGCGTCCGGTTTCGCGACGAACCTGCCCGCCTCGTCGTGCAGCTTCTTGTTCCACACCGGTTCCGGCAGGCCGGATCTCTGCCAGACTCGCCGGGCATCGATCTCGGCGATCGACTCCTGGCCGGAAGCCAGCTCCGCGAGCACAAGCCTGGGCACAGCGCTGCCCCGCTGGCTGCCGTGCGCCAGTTCGTGGGACAACCGCTCGACGGAGGTGAATCTCCGCTGAACCACTTCGCTCATCAGGGCCCGGACTGGCCTGACTTCCGTCTGCCTGCGACAGACGTCGAGGGTCGCGCGAGTGACTTCTGCCAGCGGCCGCCCATTTCGGGTGATCACGCGAGGCATCCGTTGGGTCCGCTCGACCACCACGAAGCCGTAATTGTGCAGCTTCCGCTCGTGTGGCACGAGAAGGTGGACCTCATCGCCAGTGTCGGGCACATTACGCAGGCCATGGATCCGGCAGGCTTCACCACCGGTGAGCAGAGCGGACTCGCCGCCGTACAGCATCGCCGCGGCGATCTGCTGGTCACGGGAAGGTGGTGCGTTGAACAAAAGGACGATACCCGGCAAGAGTCTCGTCCATGGGCCGTTGGGCCCGCATCTTCGGTACGTCGTGGTCGACGAGACCCCCAATTCTTGAAGGCGCATCGCGCGGATGACACCGTGGTCGCTGTTCTCCATCAGGAGTTCGGGGTCTTCGCCCCATGATCCTTTTTTCATCCTTCGATCGTGAGGCCGGCCACGACGTCCGCCCAGACCCGATTCCCGCCCCTGTGGATAACCGGGGTGTTGTGGATAGGCGCTGAAGGGGACTTTCCCCGCATCACATGAGACGAAAGCGTCCTTCACCGCGCGACATGCGGGGAAGGGCGCTTTCAGCCCGCCCCGCGCGCCGCGACGATCTCCGCCAGCGCCCGCGAAATCACCGCCTCGGTCTTCTCCTTCGTGAGCCCGAGCCCGGTCAGCAGGTCGTCGCCGAGTTCGAACAGAGCCAGCAGGATGTGCTCGGTGCCGATGTAGTTGTGCCCGAGCCGCAGCGACTCCCGCATGGTCAGTTCCAGCGCCTTCTTGGCCTGCGCGCCGAACGCCATCTTCGCCGCCTCCGCCGGTTCGTCGGCGGGTTCCGGCAGCCTGGCCTCCGCGGCCTCACGGACGGCCTCGAGAGTCACGTTCTGTGCCACGATCGCCCCGGCGGCGAGCGCGGCCGGTTCCGAGAGCAGACCGAGAACCAGATGCACGGGCTCGATCTGCGGGCTCTTCGCCGAGACCGCCGCGTCCCGTGACGCGACGACGACGTGCCGCGCGCGATCGGTGTAGCGGCTGAACACCTTCACCAGGTCTTCCAGCGAAGAGCCACTGGAATCGACGAAGCGCTTCTGGGCGGCCTGTTTGGACACGCCCATGTTCTTGCCGATTTCGGTCCAGGACGCGCCTGAACGTCGTGCCTGGTCGACGAAGTGACCGATCAGATGGTCGGCCACTTCGCCGAGGTGCTCGCCGAGGAAGACCGCGTCGGACAACTGGCCGAGCACGTCTCCGTCGGGATGCTGCTGCTTGATATGGGAGATGAGGTCGTCGAGCCGGACTGGATTCGTCATGCCGTCAACTTTAGGTTGACGGCCAACGATCGTCAACCTCGGGTTGACGGCAAAGTGGCCTTGAGATCGAAGCCATGAGCCTCCAGCGTCTCGAACCGTGGTTCCGGATCCGCGGCGAACAGGCGGCGCGCGGCGATGTGGTCCGGCGGCCGGTTCACCGACTCGACCCCGACGAGCACGCCGTCGCGGAACGACAGCACCGAGAACTTCCCGCCCTCCCGATCCCCGGTCACGACGGTCTTGTCCGCGCCGGTCAACAGCCCGGCGATCTGCAGTTTCGCGCCGAGCTGGTCGGTCCAGAACCACGGCAGGCTCTCGTAGGGCGCGGGTTCGCCGACGATGACGGCCGCGACGGCCCGCGCCTGGTCGACGGCGTTCTGCACCGACTCCAGCCGGGTCGCCGTCCCCGCCTGGACACACGGGAAGTTCGCGCAGTCCCCCACCGCCGAGATCTTCGGGTCGCTCGTGCGCAGGTGCTCGTCGACGACGACACCGTTCGCCACGGCGAGCCCCGCCTCTTCGGCCAGCCGTGTCCGCGGCACCACCCCGACCCCGACCAGCACCAGGTCGGCGAGCAGACGGCTGCCGTCGCTCAGTTCCACCTCGGCCACCCGGCCGTCACCGTGCAACGCGGCGACCCCCGTGCCGAGCAGGATGGTGTGCCCGGCCCCTTCGTGCAGAGCCGCGAAGTACGCCGAGACCTCGGGAGTCGCGACACGGGCCAGCAGCCTGTCCTGCGCCTCCACGATCGTCACGGGCCGTCCGGCGTGCGCGGCGAATTCCAGCCCGATGAACCCGCCTCCGACCACCACCACGTTCTCCGCGCTTTGCAGCGCGGCACGCAACACATCGGCGTCGTCCTTGGTGCGCAGGGTGAACACACCGTCCAAAGTGGAACCGGCAACCGGCAGGACACGGTTGTCCGCGCCCGTCGCGAGGACGAGATGGTCGTACTCATGGGCGCTCCCGTCCTCGAGTACCACCTGCGAGTCGTCGCGATCCACCGAAGCGACACGACCGGGGATCAGCTCGATGTCCTTCTCCGCGAAGAAGTCCTCGGGCCGCAAACGCAGCTGGGCGTCGCCCGCGGTCCCGGCGAGGTACCCCTTCGAAAGCGGAGGCCGCTGGTACGGCAGACCGGGTTCGTCACCGATCAGCACCACCCGGCCGTCGAACCCCTTGTCCCGCAGCGAGGTCGCCACTCCGAACCCGCTCTGCCCGGCCCCTACGACGAGGACGGTCTCCATAGGCGCTCCTTCCGTTGTACCCGATGTCCATTCAACACCGCCCCTTCGCAACATGATCCTCACGCGGCGGACGCGCTACGGTCATGCCCGGCGAGTCCACTGCTTGTTCCCGCACGTGAGAAGGGGGCTCCATGAGCAGGCCCGAGGTCCACCCGGTCGACGCCCGCCCGCCGCTGCCGAAGCTGACCTTGCTCGGCCTGCAGCACATGACGATCATGTACGCGGGCTCGGTGGCCGTCCCGCTCGTCGTGGGCAGCGCGCTGAACCTGGACGCGGCGACGATCGCGTTGCTGGTCAACGCGGATCTGCTGGTCGCGGGCATCGCGACGCTGATACAGGCGGTCGGGATCGGGAAGATCTTCGGCATCCGGTTGCCGGTGGTGGCGGGCGCGACGTTCACCGTGGTCAACCCGATGATCATGATCGCGTCCCAGTACGGCATGCAAGCCGTCTACGGCGCGATGATCGCGTCGGGTGTCTTCGGCCTGCTCATCGCGAAACCGTTCGCGAAGATGATCCGGTTCTTCCCGCCGCTCGTCTCGGGCACTCTGCTCCTGGTCATCGGCATTTCGCTCATCGGCCCGGGCGTCGGCCTGATCGCCGGACACGACACCGGTTCACCGGACTACGCGAAGCCCGCCAACATCGCGCTCGCGTTCGGCGTGATCGCGGTGATCGTTCTGTTCACCCGGGTCCTGCGCGGGTTCGCGAGCCAGATCGGCCCCCTGCTGGCGCTGCTGATCGGCCTGGTCGCGGCCATCCCGATGGGCCTGGTGAGCTTCAAGGGCATCGCCGACGCCGGCTGGTTCGGCCTCGCGTCACCGTTCCACTTCGGCCCGCCGACCTTCCCGATCGCGGCCGTGCTCTCGATGTGCGTCGTGATGCTGGTGACCTACACCGAATCCACCGCGGACCTCGTCGCCGTCGGCGAGATCACCGGACGGCCGGCGACCGACTCCGACCTCGCGCGCGGACTCGCCACCGACGGCCTTTCGGCCATCCTCGGCGGCGCGATGAACTCGTTCCCGGACACCGCTTTCGCGCAGAACGTCGGCCTCGTGCAGATGACCGGGGTGCGCAGCCGGTGGGTGGTCGCGATGGCGGGTGGCCTGCTCGTGCTGATGGGCCTGGTGCCGAAGGTCGGCGCCTTCGTCGCGGCCGTACCGGAGCCGGTGATCGGCGCGGTCGCGGTGGTCATGTTCGCGATGGTCGCCGCGGTCGGCGTGCAGAACCTGAAGAAGGTGGAGTTCTCCGGCAACCACAACACTTTCATCGTCGCGGTGTCGGTCGGGGTCGGGCTGCTGCCCGCGTTCGCCACGAACCGGTTCGGGAACTCGATCTTCTTCCAGCACTTCCCGGCGTGGCTTCAGACCATCTGCGGCAGCCCGATCACGGTCGCCGCGATCGTCGCCTTCACCCTCAACCTGTTGTTCAACCACCTCGGCAAACGCCGGGAGCCGGATTTACTGCAAGCGCCCTAGCAGAACAGCCACTTCGGCCACAGGTTGCACTCTTCGGTCGGCGTCGTCGAGGGCGGCGGCGGGGTCGGGTTGGGCGGCTGCGGAACGACGGTGGACCCGGTCGTCCTCGGCGGATCGGCGGGCCCGTTCGATGACGTCGGCGTGGTGGGATCCGGGGAGTCGGACGTCGACGCGGCCGAACTCGACGTGCGGCGGCTGGACGTCGTCCGGCTGGGGCGCGACGAAACTTCCCCGACGCCGGTTTCGACCGTCTCGGTGGACGGGACCGCCGACGTCGCGCCCGCTCCCCCGTTTTCCGAAGGCCGCTTCGGCATCTCGATGACGCTCATCTGGTTCGGCGCCGCATTCGGTTCGGGGTCCGAATCGAACCCGACGAGAACAGCGGCCGCGCCGCAGGCGACGACCACGGCGATCACCACCGCGATAACTCTCCAGCGTGACTTTGCCCGTGACTCCTCGTGGTCGTCCCAGCCCTCGCGAATAAGCAGGTCGGCGACCGAAACATCGTCGTCATCCACCAGCTGAAACCTTTCGCACCGGGAACGAGCGAAGAGTAGTTTTACCGCAACTCACCGCCGAATGGGTGAAGTTAACCAAAAATTATTCACCCGATGGAACACGTCAGCGTAGGCCAGTCACACAGCGTGTATTCATCCGCTTCCGCTCATATCGGCGGTGACGGACCTTCGGTTCGCGTATACAGCGCCCCCCGCGGGTGGTGTAATCGACGGTGCCAGCACCGGAAGAGGGGGTTCGGACGGATCATGGAGGCTGACGCCCTCGCCGTGCCCGGAGCCGGTAATTCCGGTCGCCCGGCAGGCGCCCCGCTCGGAAACGGGCCGGTCGGCGATCTCGGCCTCGCGGGCGACCACGCCGCCATCTGGTCGTACGACTTCGAGCACGAGACCCTGTCCTGGCTGCCAGGACTCGAGAACCTGCTGGGTGGAGGCGTCCTCACCGAAGCCGAGATAGAGTCCAGGCTCGCCGATCTGGTGGCCCCGCTGACCTCCGGCACCCGCACTTCCCCGCCGTGGCGCGAGTTCGAACTCGAGCAGTCGTTCCGGAACCCGGCGGGCGAGGTCCGCTGGGCCCGGCTGCGTGCGCGCACCATCGGTGACGACAACGGCTCGACGGGCCTGCTCGGCATCGCCACCGACGTGACCGACGTCCGCGAGAACCGGCAAGCCCTCGAAGATCTCACTGACCGTTACCGGCTTTTGGTGGAACTCAGCCCCGACGCGGTCTGTGTCCACGAAGCCGGCGTTGTCACATACGTCAACCGGGCGGCCGTCACCGCGCTCGGAGCGTCTTCGACCGCCGAGCTGATCGGGCGGCCGATCATGGACTTCGTCGCCGACGAGTCGCTCCCGGCCCTGCTGGACAGGATCGCGTCGCTCCACCGCCAAGGCGCGTCGACCGACCCCGCCGACACCGTCATGCTCCGCCTCGACGGCACGAAGTACCTGGTCCAGAGCATTTCGGTGCGCACGACCTGGGAGGGCAGGCCCGCGTTCCAGGTCATCATGCGCGACATCAGCGCGCAGAAGGCCGCCGAAGCGACCCTGCGCTACCAGGCCGCGCTGATCAGCCACGTCAGCGACGCGATCATCGCGACCAGCGGCACCGGCGTGGTGACCAGCTGGAACCCCGCCGCCGAGAACGTCTACGGCTGGACGGCCGGAGAAGCGATCGGCGGCACGGTCAGCGATCTCGTCGGCGCCGAGCTGGATCCGGAAACGGTGCTGCGGAGGGGCGGCGTCATGCAGACGACCCACCGCCATCGCAACGGTTCGACCTTGGCCATCCGCATCTCGGCCGCGGAGATGAACGACGGGTTCGTCCTGGTCTGCGCCGACGAAACGGCCCGGCGGCGCGCCGAACAGCACTACAGCACGGTGGTCGCGTCCCTCGACGAAGGCGTGGTCGTGATCGGCCCCGGCGGCCTCATCGAATCGGCCAACCCGGCGGCGTGCCGGATCATCGGCGTCGACCACGACGACCTCATCGGCGTCCCGTGCGTGACGCTGGAACTGTACGACGAACAGGGCCGGATCCCGCCCGCCCGGATGCCGTCGGTGATCACCCGGCGCACCGGGGTCACGCTGACCGGTCTCGTGCTGCGGCTGCGCAGGCCCGCCGGCGACGACGTCTGGATCTCGCTGACCTCGCGGCTGCTGCCGCCGGAAGACCCGTCGGCCCAGGCGGTGGTCGCCTCGTTCACCGACATCACCGAACGCCGCGCCATCGGCGAACGGCTCGCCCACGAGGCGACGCACGACCCGCTCACCGAACTCGCGAACCGGACGCTGGTGCTCGACAGCCTCGCCGAGGCGCTGTCCGGCGCGGGCCGCGCCGAGCTGACCACACTGCTGTTCATCGATCTCGACAAGTTCAAGGTGATCAACGATTCCCTCGGGCATTCGGTCGGGGACAAGGTGCTCCGCATCGCGGGCGAACGGCTGCGCCGGGGGATCGGAGAGAACGATCTCGTCGGCAGGCTCGGCGGCGACGAATTCGTCGTCGTGACCGCGGAGATCACCGAGCCGCACGAGATCAAGGCGCTGGCCGAGCATCTGCGCGAAGCGCTGACCGAACCGATCACCGTCAACGGCAGGCAGCTGCACATCGACGCCAGCATCGGCATCGTCACCGCCGCCAACGACGACACCCGGACCGCCGAAGATCTCCTGCGCGACGCGGATGTCGCGATGTACCAAGCGAAAACGCTCGGCCGGGCGCGCTACGAGTTCTTCGACGTCGAGCTGCGCGAGCGGATGCAGCGTCGGCTCCGGATGGAACAGGACCTGCGCGACGCGTTGCAGAACGAGGAACTCTGGACGGCGTACCAGCCGGTCGTGGACATCGAATCCGGCGAGATGGTCGCCGTGGAGGCGTTGCTGCGCTGGAAACATCCGGCGCACGGCACGATCTCGCCCGCCGAGTTCATCCCGCTGGCCGAGGAAAGCGACCTGATCAACCTGATCGGCAAGTACGTCCTGCGCACCACCACCCGCGAGATCGCCAGACGGCGCGAGCAACTCGGCATCGACCTCAACCTCAAGGTGAACCTCTCGGCCCGCCAGCTGGACGACCCGCATCTGGTCGCCGGGGTGCAGGACGCGCTGAAGACCACCGGGCTCCCGCCGCACGCGCTGACCCTGGAGGTCACCGAGAGCGCGCTGATGCGAGACCAGGCCGCGGCCGCCGAAGTCCTGATGTCGTTGCGCGATCTCGGTGTCTCACTGGCGATCGACGACTTCGGCACCGGCTACTCGTCGCTCGCCCAGCTGCAACGGCTCCCCTTGGATACGCTCAAGATCGACCGCACCTTCGTCACCGGTATCGCGGAATCGCGCGACGCGGCGGCGATCGTCAAGAGCATCATCGCGATGGCGCACGCCGTCGACCTGATCGTCGTCGCCGAAGGTGTCGAAGACGAAGAGCAGCTCACGATCCTGCGTGAGCTGCGCTGTGACCAGGCGCAGGGCTTCCATCTCGGTCGCCCCGCGCCGCCGGACGAACTTTTCGGAGCCGTGGGATGAGTGTCGAGATCAAAGCCGGAGAAGACCGCTACGACATCGTCGTGGACGGGAAGATCGCCGGGTTCCTGGAAACCCGCACCCGCCCGGATGCGATCCTGTTCCTGCACACCGAGATCTCGGACGACTTCGCGGGACAGGGCCTCGCCGGCAAGCTCGTGACCGCGGCGCTCGACGACGTCCGGTCGCAGGGCAGGTCCGTCCTGCCCTACTGCCCGTACGTGCGCTCGTTCATCGCGAAGCACCGTGAGTACGAGGACCTCGTCCCCGAGGACAAACGCGCCGAATTCGAACTCTGAGCTCAGCCCGGATAGATCGTCAGCAGTTTCGCGAGCTCGTCCTCGGTGAGGACGACGTCCAGCTCGCGCAGTGTCGCGTCGAGCCGCTCGGGCGGGACCGTGGTGGTCTCCTTGGTCCCGTCAGCGCGTTCGACGATGAACTCCTCACCGACCAGTTTGCGGCTCAGTCCTTCCTCCAGCCGCATGACCACCAGCTGCCCGGTGAACGGCGATCGCGGATGCGTCGACGTGTAGTGGTGGTAGACCTCGTAGTCGATCCGGTGCATCGGCGTGAGCGTGAAGGCGTGCAAGTCGGTCCAGTCGTCGCCCTCCTTTTTCTGCAGGCGCCACCAGTCGCCGTCGGCGACGAGCCGGTGCGGCCAGCCCGCCTGATCCACCACGGCGCCGTCGGCCAGCGGCATCGGCACCAGCATCCCGGCGCCGAATCCGACGTCGACCAGATGCGGGACGCCGTCCGCCTCGACCACGAGCGTCATATGCGTGTACGGCCCGTTCTTCTGCGGCTGCACCCGCGCGACCAGGCGGCGTACGGGGTAACCGAGCTGCTCCGCGGCCGCCGCGAACAGGCTTCCGTGCTCGTAGCAGTAGCCGCCACGATGGCGGTGGACGAGTTTGCCGATCACGTCTTCGAGCGCGATTCCCTTGTGCTGCCCCAAAACGACGTCGACGTTCTCGAACGGGATGGCCAGGATATGCGCCTTTGCCAGCTCGCGCAGCGCGGCGGCGGAGGGCTTCGCGCGGTCCTGGCCGATCCGGCCGAGGTACGCGTCGAGGTCGAGGGTGTCGACGGTCCATTCGTCGACCTGCTCAGGTGCGAGTGTCATGTCGTGAGCTTGACACCTCGACCTTACTTGAGGTCAAGGTCGATCTTGGAGGCGGGAAACCGTTACCCCAACTGGTAACTGGCAACGGCCCCCGACTTTCGTCAGTTCACGGACGAGTGACGATTGGCCACCCTTCCGGAGTGAGCCGGTGAAACACACCGGTGTGGAAGGAGAAAGCAGATGAGGACTCGTACCCTCGTCGCCGGTCTGCTGACCGGAGCGGCCGCCGTGCTCGGGTTGGCGATGCCGGCTTCCGCCGCCGAACCGCCCTCGGGCGTTCAGCCGCTGATCGTGGGCGGTGTGGACGCGACCGAGACCTACAGCTTCATGGCGTCCATGCAGACCAAGAGCGGTGACCACAACTGCGGCGCGTCCCTGATCTCACCGGAGTGGCTGGTGACCGCCGCGCACTGCGTCGAGGGTGAGCAGCCCGCCAACTGGCAGTACCGCATCAACACCACCGACCACACCAAGGGCGGCGAGGTCGCCGAGGTGGACAAGTTCGTGGTCCACGAGAAGTACGACGGGTCGGGCCCGTACGACATCGCCCTCGTGCACCTGACCAAGCCGGCGGAGGCTGCGCCGATCGAGATCGGCCAGTCCCCGGCGGCGGGTACCGACGTGCGGGAGATCGGCTGGGGGCTGACCTGCCCCACGCGCGGCTGCGGTTCCGCCCCTGTGGTGCTCCAGCAGCTCGACACCAAGATCGCCGAAGACTCCGGGTGCTCCGGCTCCGGAGCCTACGACGCGCAGACCGAGCTGTGCATGGACAACCAGGGCGGCAAGGCGAGCGCCTGCTACGGCGACTCGGGCGGCCCTGCCGTCGTGAAGTCGGGTGACAAGTGGACGCTGGTCGGCGCCACCAGCCGCGGTCAGACCGCGAGCTGCCCGGAGATGCCGGGCATCTACACCGACGTGACCGCGTTCGGCGACTGGGTCAAGCAGCAGACCGGTAAGTAGAACGCCAAGCCCGCACCGCGCGGTGGCGCCCGATGCTCCTGCGACATCGGACGCCACCGCGCGATGCCGTCGACCCGGCCCCAGACAGGAAAAAACCGCCTCGATGTGCATCGAGGCGGTTCGTTGAGCGGTGGCCAGGGCCGGGGTCGAACCGGCGACCTTCCGCTTTTCAGGCGGACGCTCGTACCAACTGAGCTACCTGGCCGGGAACGCCGGCAAGGAGCCGAACGATCTTGCGACCCTGACGGGACTCGAACCCGCGACCTTCGCCGTGACAGGGCGACGCGCTAACCAACTGCGCCACAGGGCCTTGCATACTGCTTTGTAACTGTACTGCGTACTCCCAACGGGATTCGAACCCGCGTTGCCGCCTTGAAAGGGCGGAGTCCTAGGCCGCTGGACGATGGGAGCCCGGTTCGGTTTCGGCGAACCGACCGACCCGCGCTCTCCGGTGTCCCCGGGAGCGAACATAACTATAGGACACCCCGGTTTCCGCTTCCGCACAGGGGGTCCCTTAGTTGTTCACAGGGCTGGGACCTGCGAGAACGCGGTGAGTTCAGGATATCAGGCCCGAGCCGCCGTCCGGACCTGAAACGAAGCCCGGCCGCGCGGCACACCCCCGCGCGGTCAGGACGGCCAGGGTGTCATCGCTCATGGCACCCATTAAATCAACGCTGTTGTCTAATNACGTCGCCTGGGCACGGCGCGTGATCGCCGCGATGGGTGACGGCACACCCCCGCGCGGCCGGATCCCGTGAACGAACTCAGCGCTGAACGGGCGCCTGCCCGTCCTCGTCCAGCGTCAACCCCAGCATGTCCAGCAACTGGACACAGTCATCGACACCCAACGCGCCGTTGGCCACCGCCAGCCGGGCACGGCGCACCTGGTCGTCGGACACGCGCTGCGCGTCCCCCTGACCCGTGCGCTGCGCCGGCAGACCACCGGCCAACGTCGTCGAGCTTCCCCCATCGGCACCTTCGTACCGAAGGAGGAACTGTCGAACTTCCACAGACCCACCCATGGTTCCTCCAGACGGCCAACGAACAGCTTGGCCGCGAGGCTAGCCAGAGCCGGCCGCGACACACAGCCCCCCGGAGAGTGAACCTGTCGCCACGCTCCGCACAACGCAGAGCGATCACGCGTACGTCCGCGCCACATGAACCCCAGGCGAATCACAGGTGGCGCACTGCCCGGAATTCTGCCCGCGCCCACTCGCCCTTCTCAGCAAACCGTGCAACAATCGATTTGCTGACACACCCCCGGTCAGCGCCTGTGGAGATCCCCTCCGACCCCCGCGTTCCTCCCCCTGGCGCGGGGGTCGCTCCGTGTTCTGGGGGCCACCCCCCAGGCCCCGGGTTCCTTGCGGCGGAAGTTGGCAGCCCAGGTCCGGTCCCGTTGGTTTTTCCTCTTCCGGTTGCGGGTTGTGATCACGGGAAAAGGGTTTCCTGTCGGGGTTGGGCCATTCGAGACAAAGAATTCGGTGTGTCGTGGCTCACTGTGGTTGGTTTGCCGAGACCGAACCGTTATCGTGGCCCGGTGCCCCTTCCTTCCTTGAGCCGTCGTAGCGGCAGCCGCACGAACCTGAAGCCGGTCAACCCCGGTCGTCACCGCAACTCCGCCTCCAAGGAGGCCGAAGCGGTCGTCGAAGACACGGAGCTCACCAGCTACCTTCGTGCCCTCGCCCCTGAGAACGACCCGGAAAGCACCGGCACCGGCAAGCGCTTCGGTGAAGCGCAGGTGTTCCAGCTGCGCATGAACCTCATCGCCTGCGAACAGCTCAAGGACGCCGCCGCCGAGCGCAACCTGTCGCCGCAGGCGCTGGCGCAGGAATGGATCCTCGAGCGCCTCTCGTGGGAATCGCAGGCCAACTCGGCCCAGCAGCGCCGCCACGAGGAAGCTCACACCGACGAATTCCGCTTCGACGCCAACGCGTGGGAGCAGCCCGTCCCCCGCTGACCCCGGTCACCCGGAACGGAACAGCACAACAGAAGAAGCTTCAAGGCAAGAGAAAAGCCCCCGGCGATCGCCGGGGGCTTTTCTGATCAGTCTGAGCAACGCCTGAAGGGCGGACTCAGATCGCGCGGACCTTCTGGGCCTGCGGGCCCTTCTGGCCCTGACCGACCTCGAACTCCACTCGCTGGTTCTCCTCGAGCGTGCGGAACCCGCGACCCTCGATCTCCGAGTAGTGAACGAAGACGTCGCCCTCGCCGCCATCCTGCGCGATGAAGCCGAAGCCCTTCTCCGCGTTGAACCACTTCACAGTGCCTTGCGCCACCGCTGTACTCCTCGTTGCACATCCGCTTCGAGTGCCTCCGAAGCGACACCCAGACCGTCCCGGGCGGTTCCAACGAGTCGAGCGAAGAGCGCGTCACCGGCTCATGGCTCGCGTCAGAAGTTCCGCGAGTGTGAAGCCACGAACACGCAAAACGACGGCCTGATGGCAGCGTACCGGGATCTGGCCATATTTGAAGCCCGTGATCGGACTCTGGGCGCCCCCAAGTACCAAGGTCACCGGAACGTCGTACGCGGATCCGGCTTCTGTCGGACCCCCTCGCTACCCTTTCGCCGCACGCCGACCTCAGATCATCGCCGGACACGGACCGAAGTCGGCCATGCCCCGATCGTGAACTACGATCCACCCGATTGTGACTCGCATCACTCTCAGTGGGATCAACTCAAAGGGCGGTCCGGACGTCATGGTCGGTGTACAGGGGAGCAAAGGGGAAGCTTTGAGGTTCACGGAAACCGCGCGCCGCCGGGCGGCGTTCGCGGCACTGGGGTTGGTGGCCGTTCTGACGCTGGGGGCGTGCAGCAGCGAGCCGACCGTGTCGGCCAGCGGGCCGGACGGCGGCGGGCCGGTCAGCAGTGACACCGGCGGGAAGGCGCCCGCGCCCGCCAAACTGACGTACGAGCCCGCGGCGGGCGCGCAGGACGTCGCACCGGGGCAGCCCATCAAGGTCAGCGTCGCCGACGGGACGCTCGACCAGGTCGTGCTGACCAATCCGGACGGCAAGCAGGTCGCGGGTCAGCCGTCCGAGGACAAGAAGAGCTGGTCCACCACCGAACAGCTCGGCTACGGCAAGGCCTACACGTGGTCCGGCAAGGCCACCGGCACCGACGGCAAGCCCGTCGAGATCGGCGGGAACTTCACCACCGTCAAGCCGCGCAAGCAGGTGGGCGCGAACATCAACGTCTTCGACGGGCAGACGTACGGCGTCGCCATGCCGATCACGCTGACGTTCCCGAGCAAGGTCACCGACAAGGCGTCGGTCGAGAAGGCGCTCTCGGTCGAGACCACGCCGAAGACCGAGGGGTCCTGGGCCTGGGTCCACGACGACACCTCGGTGCACTGGCGGCCGAAGGCCTACTGGCAGCCCGGCACCACGGTGAAGTTCAACGCCAAGATCTACGGCGTCAAGATCGGCGAAGGCGTGTACGGCAAGGAAGACCGCTCGGCGAGCTTCACGATCGGCCGCTCGCAGATCGTCAAGGGCAACACCCAGACCCACCGGCTCGTGGTGGTCCGTGACGGGCAGCAGATCGCGGACTACCCGGCCAGCTACGGCCTCGACGCCGACCCGGGCCGCGTCACGCCGAGCGGCACGCACGTGGTGATGTCCAAGCACGACACGTACTCGATGACCAACGAGCGCTACAACTACGAGAACATCGTCGTGCCGTCCGCGGTGCGGTTCTCGACCAACGGCGAGTTCATCCACGGCTACGCGCCCTCGATCTGGGCGCAGGGCAAGAAGAACATCTCGCACGGGTGCGTGAACCTGGCGCCGGCGAACGCGAAGGCGTACATGGATGGCGCCCTGGTCGGCGACCCCGTCGAGATCGAGGGCAGCACGGTGAAGATCAACCGGGCGCGCGACTACAGCGACTGGACCTACTCCTGGGACGAGTGGACCAAGCTGTCCGCTCTCGCGAGCTGAAGTACTTCCATGGAACCGGGCGGCCGGAGACCTTCGCGGTCTCCGGCCGTTCGTGTTTGTTGCCGCGCGCTGACTGGAACCTTTCGAGGGGCGCGACACCGCGATCAGGCTCACGTCTTCGCGAAGGGCGCCCCGCAAAAGGTTCCTGTGGGCCTTCGGCCCGAAAGAGGGCGCACGGGTGAAGTCTCCGTCGGGCGCGGAGCGCCCTTGGGGAGACGTCTCGGGAGATTTCCGAAAACTCGATGCAACCGGTGGCGGGGCGGGACGCATGTCTAACGACGTAAGGCGCCGCGGCCAATGAGCGGCGCCCGGATCGAGGAGACACTCTTGCGTACTCGTATCGCTCTTTCCCTCGGCGCGCTGCTGCTGGCGGGCGGCGCCGCCTTCGCGACCACGTCGCTGGCGTCGGCCGATCAGAGCGCCCCGTCGCCGACGACCACTCAGGCGCCCCAGCCGCCGACCAAGGCGCCCACCGCGGCACCGGGCGAACCGACCCGCGCGACCACCGCCCCGCCGGCGCCGACCCCGGCGAAAACCGGCGCCGCCGTCGTGAAGCCGGGTGAGCACCGCGTGCCCAAGGCCGTTCCCGCCGGGCCGACCGGGGATCTGCACCTCCCCGCCATCGTCGAAGGAGCCGGTAACTAGGTGTCGTTGAGCCGCTCGTCGAAGACCGGGACGGGCTCGCCGTGGGACGGCGAGTTCGCCCGGTACTTCGACGAGCGCGCGCACAGCCTGCGTGCCACCGCGTACCTCTTGTGCGGCGACTGGCACCAGGCCGAGGACATCACCCAGGCCGCGCTGCTGAAGCTGTACCTGGCTTGGCCGAGGCTCTCCCGGCACGACGCGCTCGACGGCTACGCGCGCAAGATCGTGCTGCGGACGTTCCTCTCCGAGCACCGGCGCGTGTGGCGCAAACGGGAGAAGCTCACAGACGCCCTTCCCGACGTCCCGAGCGAGGCAGGGGGCACGGAACAGGAGATGCTGGTCAGGCATGCCCTGTCCGGCATCGCCCCGAAGCAACGGGCCGTACTGGTGCTGCGCTACTTCGAAGATCTCGGCGTCGAAGAGACGGCCGCGGCGCTGGGCTGCAGCACCGGCAACGTGAAGAGCCAGGCCGCGCGGGGTCTGGCGACCCTGCGCAAGCGGCTCGGACCGCATTTCAGCGAACTGGCCTTGAGCGGAGCGCACGACGATGGGAGGTGAGGAGATGGACGAGGACATCAAAGGCGTGCTTTCGCACGGGGCGAGCGGTCCCCCGCTGGGTATCCGGGCGGCGGACATCATCGAGCGGGGTGGCCGGATCCGGCGACGACGCAAACGGCTGGCGGTGGCGGGGAGTTCGCTGGCGACGGTCGCGGTGATCGTGGTCGGCGCGATCGCCGTCGGCGGTCGCGGCGGCGAGGGTTCCGCGCCGGTGCGGCCCGCGGGGCCGGGCCTGTCGACCATCGCCCCGGCACCGGTCTCGCCTGCGCCTTCCGAGACGACTCCCCGTCCGGAAGTCTCTCCCGAGAAGCCGCCTCCGCCCGCGACGGCCCCGAAGACCGAGCAGACGCGCTCGACACCGAGGACTGTCCAGCCTGGACGTACGACGACGCCCGCTCCGCCTCGCGCTTCTTCGCCGACGAAGGAGCCGAGCGAGCCACCGACGGCGGTCACGACCCACTGACCTTCCACCCGGAACGTCCGATTCCCGAAGTGTGACCCAAAGTAATCGGAAATTCTCCGACATTGGCTTCACCTGGTGCTTCGTCACCGATTCGGGGGAACGGCGCCCGATCGACCGATCCAAAGCGCTGAACCAGGACGTTTGAACACCTACGGTCGAGGGAACAAACCCTCGACGATGGGTAAGTAAACGGGTGGGTCGGGAGGTCAAACCCATGGCCGAAGAGGCGCTGAGCGCGTCACATCAGGAAAAAGGGGAACCGGCGGAGGCCCCACCTGAGCAGATCAGAAAGGCCGTCGCCGGAGCGGCGATGGGTAACTGCATCGAGTGGTACGACTTCGGTGTTTTCGGCTTCATGCCCGCCATCCTGGGGCAGGTCTTCTTCAACGCTTCGAGCACTTCCGAGGGTGCGCTGGCGACCTTCGCGGTCCTGGCGATCACCTTCATCGTGCGGCCGTTCGGCAGCTTCGTGTTCGGCCCGCTGGGGGACAAGATCGGGCGCCAGAAGGTGCTCGCGCTGACGATCATCCTGATGTCCGGGTCGACGTTCATCATCGGCTTGTTGCCGTCCTACGCGACGATCGGCCCGGCCGCGGCGGTCCTGCTGATCCTGTTGCGCACCATCCAAGGCTTCTCGGCGGGCGGTGAGTACGGCGGCGCGGCGACGTTCATCGCGGAGTACGCGCCCGCCCGGCGCCGGGGTTTCTGGGGCAGCTGGCTGGAGTTCGGCACGCTCGTCGGGTTCGCGATGGGCGCCGGCTTCGTCACGATCTTCACCGTCGTCCTCGGCGACGAGGCCATGCGCGAATGGGGCTGGCGATTGCCGTTCCTGATCGCGGGCCCGCTCGGCATCGTCGGTCTCTACCTGCGGAACAAGCTGGAGGACACTCCGCTGTTCCAGGAGATCGAGAAGAAGAACCAGGTCGAGAAGTCGCCGCTGAAGGCACTGCTCAAGAAGCACTGGACGTCGATCCTGCACCTGATCGGCATCGTGGTGATGCTGAACGTCGCCGACTACATCGTGATCACGTACCTGGAGACGTATCTCAAGGACGTGGTCGGCTTCAGCGGGCACGCGCCGCTGCTGATCATCCTGGCGACCATCGCGCTGATGCTGGTCCTGATCGTGCCGATCGGCATGCTGTCCGACCGCATCGGGCGAAAACCCATCCTGATCGCGAGTTGCGCCAGCTTCCTGGTGTTGCCCATCCCGGCGTTCTCGTTGATGGGCGCGGCCGCGGACGACCAGAACGGCTGGCAGCTCACCCTCGGCGTGCTGATGATCGCGGTGCCGCTGGTGCTGATACTGGCCGTGCTGGCGGCGACGCTGCCGGCGATGTTCCCGACGCAGGAGCGCTACGGCGGTTTCTCCATCGGGTACAGCGTCTCGACCGCGGCGTTCGGTGGCACGGCGTCGTACGTCATCGGCAGCCTGGTGAACTCGACCGGCGACACCCTATGGCCCGCGTACTACCTGATGGGCTCGGCGGCGATCGCGGCCATTCCGATCCTGCTGCTGCCGGAAACGGCCGGGGTGTCGCTGCGTCGCATCGTGAGTTCGCGGATCATCCGGCGCCGGAAACCGGAACCGGCCACTCCCGGCGGCGCCTCGGAGCTACCGGCGAGTTAACGTCTTTCCATGAGCCGTATCTCGCAGCCGTGGCCGCCGGTCGAAGTCGAACCGGCGACCGTTCACTCGAAAGCCCCGCAGCCGGGCAGCCACCTCGGCATCCACTTCGGTGAGTGTTTCGGGTGCGGCGACGAGATCGAGGCCGGGCTCCACCTGCATTCGACGGTGGGCGAAGGGACGACGGTGTACTCCAAGTTCACCGTCACCTCCGCCCACCAGGGTGCGCCCGGCCTCGCGCATGGCGGTCTCCTCGCCTGCGCCTTCGACGAGGCGCTCGGCGCGACCGTCGGCAACCTACTGCGCCGCCCCGCCGTCACCGGGAAGCTGGAGACGGATTTCCTCCGGCCGGTCCCGGTCGGCTCGACCCTGTACATCGCCACGAAACTGGACGGCGTGGCCGGCCGGAAGATCTACGTGAGCGCCGACGGACGGCTCGACGCCGAAGACGGCCCTGTCGCGGTGCGCGCGCGGGCGCTGTTCGTGCGGGTCGAGTTCGAGCACTTCAGCACCCACGGGGATCCCGAGGCGCTGCAGAAGCTCGCCGCCGCGCACGAGAAGGCCAAACGCGAACGCGAGTGGGACATCAACCCCTGAGCGTTTCGTCCTCTGAATGCGTGCTAGGTGAGGGTACGAGGCCGGATCGCGTTCGCCTTGTCGACGAGTTCGACCCGCTGGTCGACCGAGCCTGCCAACCGCGCCAGCGTCCGGTAGCAGCGCTCGAGCCCGAACCGCAGGTCCCGTTCGTCCAGGTCGCAGCCCAGCACCTTCGCCCCCGGCGTCGGCCGGTTCTGCGAGTTGAGCCAGCCGTACGCCGCTTCGAGGACCTCCGCCGACAAACGTGTGCGACGTTCGGCGTCGAGCTGCAGACGCTCCAGCCTGGTCGAGGCATCGACGAGATCCCGCTCGGACACCATCACCGGGTCCTTGCCGCCGCCGTTGATCCTGGTCTTGATCTTGATCGCGGCCACCTGCGCGGCGACATAGTGCGTCGAAGACGCGGGAACGGCTTCGAGCACCTCGATCGCGCTCGCCCTGGCTCCCTGCGCGAGGTACACGCGAGCGAGGCCGAAGGCGGCGCTGACGTAGGACCGGTCCGTTCGCCACACCAGCTCGTAGTAGCGCGCGGCGCCGAAGTAGTCCCCGACTCCCTCCGCGCTGACGGCCAAGGCCAGCTTCGGCGCGATCTCGCCGGGCAGGTCGTCGTACACCGCTTCGAACGCGACGTGCGCGACACGGGACCGGCCGCCCGCGAGCTCGATCAGCCCGCGGTACCAGTCGATCCGCCAGTCGTGCGGGAAACCGGCCTTGATCGCGAGGTACTGCGCTGCCTGCAGCTGCCGCTGCGCCTCGACGAGCTCACCCAGCTCGATCCGGGCGCGGACGATGCGCAGCCGGACCTCGATCGACTCGCGCGGCGCGCCGGCCAGCGACTCGATCGCGCCCTTGGGGTCGAGCGCCACCGTCGACGCGAGCACGCCTGCCGCCGGGTCGTCCGTGTCGACCTGCGGGATCGGCAGACCAGCGACCACCTCGCCGGGATCCGGCAACGGCACGCTCCCGCCGTGCTCCGGGACCACCATGTCCACGCCGAACGTGCGGGTCTCCGGGCCGAACACGGTCGAAGCGCCGGGGCGCGCCTTCCCGGTTCCCAGCGCCATGATCTCGCGGAGCACACCGGTCAGCTGGTCGGCCATCTCCTCGGCCGCGATGAACCGGCGATCCGGGTCCGTATGCGTCGCGCGCTTCAGGAACCGGTAGTACGAACCGAAGAGCGCGAACAACGGGACGACGTCCGGGCCGGGCAGGGTGGTCTTGTACTTGGTGGTGTAGCCGGAGAATTCGAAGCTGAGGACGGCGAGCGTGCGGCCGACCGTGTACAGGTCCGACGCCACCGAAGCGCCGTGCGTCGCCAGCTCGGGCGCGCTGTAGCCGGTGGTGAAGAACAGCGGGCTCTCGTAGTCGTCGACGCGGCGGACCGCGCCGAGGTCGATCAGCTTGAGCTGTTCGTGCGTCTGGATGACGTTGTCGGGCTTGAGGTCGCAGTACAGCAGGTTCTGGCCGTGCAGGTAGCCCATGGCGGGCAGGATCTCGAGCCCGTAGGCGATCACCTGGCCGATCGGCAGCGGCTCCGGGCGCTTGGTCTCGCGGTGGTGCGCGAGCGCGAGCTGCCGCAGCGACTGGCCGCCGACATACTCCATGACGATGTAGCCGACCGAGTTGCCGGTGTCGCCGTCCGGATGCTGCACGAAGTTGTGGATCTTGACGATGTTCGGGTGTTCGACCTCGGCGAGGAACCGCTGCTCGTTGGCGGCGGCCGCCATCGCGGTGGCGTCGCCGGTGTCGATCAAACCCTTGAGCACCACCCAGCGGTCGCTGACGTTGTGGTCCTGCGCGAGATAGATCCAGCCGAGGCCGCCGTACGCGAGCGCGCCGAGGACCTCGTACTGGCCGCCGACGATCTCGTTCGGCCGCAGCTTCGGGACGAAGGAGAACGGGTTCCCGCACTTCTCGCACTTGCCCTCGGGCGAACCGGGTTTGCCGTCCTTGCCGCGGCCGACCTTGGCGCTGCAACTACCGCAGAAGCGCTTCTCCTCCGACACCATCGGGTTCTCGAGGACCGCGGACGCCGGGTCGCGGTACGGCACCTGCGGGACGTCGACGAGCCCGGCGCCGAGACGGCCACGACGCGACGTGCGCGACGACGTCCGGCGCGCGGTGCCGGGGAACGAACCCGTGCCGGTGCCGGTGCCGGTGCCGGTGCCCCGGCTGCCCGATCCGGTCCCGGTGCCTGTTCCGCGGCTTTCGCTGGAGCGTTCCGGGAGGACGCTTTCCGTGCCCGGGTCCGGCAGCGGTCCGGGTCCGTTGTCGACGCGCGGCGTCGGCGGCATGATGCTCTGCGTCTCCGGTGCCGGAGAGGCGAGCACGCTGGTCGGCTGCGGCGCGTCGGCGGGTGCCTGCCAGTCAGGACGGACGACCTGGGTCCTCGGGCTCACCGGGGCCATGTCGCCCGGCGGGCGCGTCGGGTCATCGGCGCCGGGGATCGGCCGCTGCTGGCCGCGCGGCGGAGTCTGCGGGCGCTGGACTGGCGCGTTGATGGCCGTGCGCTCGGCGTCGTTCTCCGGCTTGGGCCGCGGCGGCTCGGAGAGATCGAGCCTGCCGGAAATGGACGGTTCGGGCGTTTCCCAGCGAACCGGCGCCGGCGGCGTCCAGGAGGCGGACTCCCCCTCACGGTCCGGCGTGGCGTCGTCCGGCGCTGCGTGCCGAGGACGGCGCGGCTCTTCCGACACTGGTACCTCCCGAAATCCCCGCGACAGCGTCACCCCTGATCCTAGTGGTCAGCAGGCAGGTCGTGCCCGCGCCGGGTCGAACCCGCTACGGTGCGGTGGAGAACCGATTCAGCAGGTGATGAGGGGGAGGGACCGGTGCCTGCGTCATTTTCGATGTCGATGGCCCAGCTCGACGTCGTACTCGAAGATCTCGGACTCGGCAGATTCGTGCTGCCCTTCGAGATCCCGACCGTCGGGACCACCCTCTCCGAACGCGAACGGCACTGCGAAGAGATCTGGGCCGGGCTGGCCGACCGCGGCTTCGCCCGCGGCGGTGAACTCCTGCGCGACTACGACCAGACCCTCCGGCTCTGGGCCACCGGCGACTTCGTCCTCACCATGGAGGCGCACGAGGTCGAGCAGGACGCCGAATACCTCTATCGGGGTGCGTGGAACAGTCGGCTGGGTGTCGTGAGCCAGCAACGCGGATTCGACATCCTCTTCGAGCCGGTCTACCCCGAACAGGTCGTCGCCACCCTCCTCGGCTATCTGCCGTCACTGCAGCCGTTCCCCGGACGGGTGATGACGTCCAGCACGCTTCCCCCGTCCAAACGACCGGACGACCCGTTCGACGAGGACCCGGACAATCTCCGCCTGGGCGCCGCCGGACGGTTCTTCGAGCACCCCCTCGTGCGACTGGGCACGGTCAGCGTCACCCTGCGCGACGACAGGGGCAAACCGCAGCAGAAAAGCGTCCAGTGGTTCGACAGCGTCCAGGGCCGCTTCATGCTCGCCACCGACCGCTTCCCCGACGGCGAAGTCCGCCGCACGTTCACCCCGACGAGCGGCTCTCACCTGGCACGATGGGTCCACGACCTGGTCGAAGCCGCCCGCGTCGGCAGCGCGTGATCCTCGCCGGAAGGCGGGCTTCGGGACCGTTTCCGCTGATATCGTGATCTGACGAGCGCTATGAGTAACCGGGACTTGGTACAGGGGAGAGACCATGACTGAAGGTGCCGGCGGACCGCCGGGCAACTTCTCGGACATTCTGGGCGACTTCTCGGCGCAGGCCGACCGGATGGTGACGGCGGCGAAGGAGGGGCGGTTCAAGGTCAGCGAAGAGGCCGGGGAAGCCCTGAAGACCGCCATCGATGACTACATCGACGACTGGACGAACAACCAACGACACTTCAACCGACTTGCCGAGAAACCCAAACTCGGCACTGGCCCGTTCGCCCAGCAGGTTGGCCATCACGCCTCGCTGGTAGCAGACGGTGACGAACTGTCGGCCAAGAAGCAACTAGACGCTCTGCAGAACGTGCTCAACCGCGCCAAGGAAGCCATCGATCTGGCCAAGGCTCGATACCACCAACGAGATTCGGACAACGCGGACCAGCTGAAGATCCCTGCGACAGGACTGACAGATCACCGATGACCACCAAATCAAGGTTCCGGTTTCTCGCCGTACTGATTCCCGCTCTTGCTTTCACTATCACCGCTTGTTCATCAGAAAAGCCCGGCAACGCCACCCCGGCTACGAGCCCGATTACCTCTCCCTCGTCTTCGCATGGAAATGGGTCCGAGAATGTATTCGGCGACCTGAAGGCCTGCGACCTTCTCGAGCCGACCACGACACCAAAAGGCTTCGATCCACCAGTTGTGGAGACAGCCGAGAGCGACAACGGCTGTGCCGCTCAGAAACGTCGATACGCATCCGTGAGCATTTATCTCGTTCCCGAGGCGGGCATCGACCAACTGTCACCTGGCCAAGGAACCAAGATCCCGACCAAGGTCGGTGGCCGTGAAGCCGTCGAAATTCCAGGTGACTCTGGCACCGAGGCTTGCACCGTCGCGATCGCTGTCACACCCACTGCCCGGATGACGGCATCGACGTCCCTCAACGAGGGCACGAACGAAGAAGCCTGCGCACTCGCCAGAGAACTTGCCGTCGCCGCTGAGCCCAAACTTCCCAGGGTGGGCTGATGACCCTTCGTTCGCGCTCCGGTTCTCTGGTCGCTCCGATCGCGGTACTCGCGGTTGTGACCAGTGCTTGTTCGTCCGAGCTTCCGGGGCGTGCCGTGCCTCAGGCTGCGGCAATCAAGTCCTGCACTCAGCCAGCCGATGTGTTCAGGAACCTCAAGGCCTGCGACTTGCTGGAGCCGACGACCACAGCCAAGGGGTTCGACCCAACTGCCGAGGAAACCTACGAGAGCGACAACAGGTGCGGCACACGGAAGCATGGATTCGGCGCTGTGCCCCTCTATCTTGTTCCCGAGGCAGGAATCGATCAGCTGTCCCCCGGGCAGGGAACCAAGATTCCAACGAAGGTCGGCGAACGTGAAGCCGTGGAGATTCCTGGCGATGCGGGCACACAAGCCTGCACGGTGGCGATCGCCGTCACCCCTAATGCCCGGATGACAGCCTCGACATCCTTGAACAAGGGAACCAACGAGGAAGCCTGCGCACTCTCCCGCGAGATCGCAGAAGCCGCCGAACCGAAACTGCCCAGAGGCAACTGACTACGGAACGGGAGGGACCATGGTCAACGTCGGCCAAGACGACTTCGACAGCAAGTTCTCGGCGATGGGCAACACCGGCCGGACGTACGAGGCCAAGCGGTACTCCGAAACGTACGACGAGGTCAACGCGGGTCCGGGCGGCAACTCCCTTACGGCGAGGCTGACGGCAGAAGCGAAGGCGGGGCAGTATTCGGCCGACCAGGCCGCGGCGCTGGCGCAAGGTCAGCAGTTCCGCGCCGGCCTCAATCCGTCGGACCAGCGCTATGAAGCGGTCCCGCATGGCGACCTGAAGAACATGGTCACGCAGGACCTCGATCCGCGGGACATCGACGAGAAGGGCGAACTCTGGAACAACCAGGGCAACTCCCTGAACACCTTCAGCAACGCCGTCCGCGAAGCGATCGGCAAAGAGGGCGAGCACTGGCAGGGCGACGGCGCCAAGTCGGTCACCGATTTCTTCTCCAACATCAGCAAATGGGCCGACACCGCGGGCGACGGCGCGTATCTCGCGTCCAACCGGTTCTCCCAGTCCGCCGCCGCGGCCACCACCGCGAAGAACTCCATGCCCGAAGAGGTCCCTTTCGACCGCAACGCCGAGTACAAGAACGCCCTCAACCAGCTCGCGACGGGGAACCTCGCGGGCGCGGTGGACACGGTCGGCAACATTTCGGCCAAGCAGGAGCAGTCGTTCCAGGCGCACCAGCAGGCCGCGCAGGTGATGCACACCTACGACCAGTCACTCTTCGACGTCAACTCCAAGCAGCCCACCTTCGCCCCGCCGCCGGAAATGGGCGAGTCGACGACGGCGTCCGGGTTCTCCGGGGGTACGGAAGCCAGGGCCTTCAGCGGCGGGCCCGGTCCCAACAGTGGTCCTGGGCCGGGGATGCCCGGAACGGGTGGCCCGAACGCGCCGGCGCCTGGGATCACCACGGGTGGCGGGCACACCGGGGTGCCGGCGCCGGGTCAGCCGTCCGGCGGGCAGCCGGGGACGTTCCGGCCTGGGCCGACGCCGGGGTTGGCGGCGCTGAACACGCCCGGTCCCAGCGGTCTCGGCCGGTTGGGCAGCGAGCAGTATCGCGGCAAGCCCGGCCGGACGACGAGCGGGCCGGGCGGCAGTGCGGCGAACCGGTTGACCAGTGGCGGAGGCGGCGGGTTCGGGCGCAACGGCGGCTCGGGCAACGTCGCCGAGCGGCTCGCGGGCGGCAAGGTTTCGGCCGGTGAGGCCGAGAAGCTCGCGGGCAAGGGCGGCGGGTCCGGGGCGGGCAAGCTGCCGGAGGAGCGGATCACGCGGGGTGGTGCGGCCGCCGCGGGCAAGAGTGGCGGTCCGGGCGCGATGGGTGCCGGTGGCGCTCCGGGCGGCAGGGGGCAGAAGGAGGAGGACAAGGAGAAGAAGGCCCCGAACTACCTGCAGGAGGAGGACGCCGACGTGTTGTTCGGCGGCTACGAAGGCGAAACGAAGCCGGTGCCGCCGGTGATCGGCGAGAAATCCCCCTGAACCGAAGCGGGCCGTTCGGGAGCGAATCCC
>NZ_CP150484.1:2250950-2398924 GCF_037997115.1 Amycolatopsis coloradensis | reverse complement strand
TCGGGAGCGAATCCCGAACGGCCCGTTCTCACTTGTACACCGGCGAAGGCGGCGTCCCGCCTTCGAGTTTGTTCCCGATCCACTTCGCGTAGCTCGCCTGCCACGCGCCGCCGCGCACGTTCTCCAGTACGGCGTTCACGAACCGCACCATGTCCTCGTTCTCCTTCGGGACACCGATGCCGTAGTTCTCCTCGGTGAACCGGTCCCCCACGATCTTCAGCGTCGGGTCCTGCGCGAGCATCCCGGCGAGGATGACGTCGTCCGTGGACACGGCCTCGACCTGCTTCTGCTGCAGCATCACCAGGCAGTCCGACCAGTTGTCCACCGAGACCGGCACCGGCTTCGACGGATCCGCCGCGATCTTCGTCAGCGAGGTCGACGTCTTGGTCGCGCACACCCGCCGCCCGGCGAGGTCCGACAGCTGCGCGACCTTCGACCCGGATTCGACCAGGATCCGTTGCCCAGCCTGGTAATACGCGGTCGAGAAGTTGACCTTCTTCAGCCGGCTGCAGGTGATGCTGTAGGTCCGCACCACGATGTCGACCTGCTTCTTCTCGAGCACTTCTTCCCGCAGTTTCGACGGGATCGCCCGGAACTGCACGCGGCCTTCCGCGCTGCCGAAGATCGCCTTCGCGATCTCGTTGACCAAGTCGATGTCGAAACCTTCGAGCTGGCCCGAAGTCGGGTTCCGGAAACCGAACAGGAACGTCGTCTGGTCGACCCCCGCGACGAGCTTGCCGTTCTCCTTGATCTTCGCCATCGTCGAGCCATTGGCGATCGACGTGCCGTTGGTCGGCCGCAGGCTCGCCAACGGGTTGCAGCTCGTGTCGGTCGTTCCGCCACCGCCGGCGTTGTCGGCGCCGCCGACGTTCGCGGGCAGCGGCGGCGCGACCTCGCCGACGGGAGCCGGGTCGACCGGCGCCCCCGCGCTGCCACAAGCCGTCGCCAGCACCAAGACCGCGCCGAGCACGGCCGTTCGCAGACCGTTCCGCATCACCGGTACTCCCTCAGCCGTTCACGGATTCCCAACGCGGACCCCGCCGCCGCGATCAGCGCCAGCACCGCGATCCCCGGCGCGAGCAGGGTCAGCGCGCGTTCGGCGCCGCGGGTGTCGTCGAGGAATTCCTGCCGTCCCACGTTGATCGCGGCCACCAGGTTCTCGTCGAGCCGCAGGAACGCACTGGCGGCACCGTCCTGCTTGTCGTCACGGATGGCGGTGTCGACGGCGTCCTGGTAGGAGCCGTCGTCGTCCTGCCGCCGCACTTGACCGTGCGCCTTGAACCAGGCCGACGCCGCTTGGATGGCCGCGTCCACCTTGTCCGCGGCCGCGCCGCCCGCGGCGAGACCGCGGGCCTCGCCCAGCAGGCCGCCTTGGCCGTCCGCCCCGCCGAGCTGCCCGGCGAGATCGATGAAGTCCTTTTCGTACGCCGCGCCGTCGCCCCGGGCGACGAGGGTCAGCGTTTCGTCGGCTCGTGCCTGCAGCGCCGCGATCCGGGCGCGGACGAGGACGTCAACCTGGTGCGAGCCGTCTTCTTCACCGCTGCCGACGAGGGAGCTCTGCACGATCAGCGCGACCGCTCCCCACAGCAGGGCCACCACCATCGACACCGTCGCGACGACCAGCCCGACGTTCAGCAGCCGGTTGGTCTTCCGCGTCAGGTGCACCTGGGTGACGATCAGCGCGGCGAGCAGGGCGAGCACCAAAGCCGTTGCCAGCCAAGGGAATCCGGTCGCGTCGTCCTGTTCGGCGGCGAGCCGGTCGGTGTCGATGCGGTACAGATCCTGAGCGGCGGGAAGGATTTTCGCCCGCATCAGTTCGGACGCTTCCCGCAGATACGAGGCACCGACGGGGAAACCCTGCCGGTTGTAGGTGCGCGCGGTCTCGATCAGTCCTGTGTAGACGGGGATTTCACGGCCGAGGGTGTTGATCCGCTCCGCCGCTTCGTCGACGCCGGAGGAGTCCGATGCCGCCTTCGCCAGCGCCGCCCCGGCCTCCGCGATGTCGCGTTCGTACCGCTGGCGCATCGGGAGCGGCTCGGTGCCGATGGAGAGGAACGAACTGGCCGCCGTCGCGTCGGCGTCCGAAAGCGCGCGGTAGACCTGTTGCGCGGCGGCGGCGAGCGGTTCGCGGTGGTCGATCAGGCCGTTGATCGTGTCCTTCTTGTCCTGCGCGGCCAGCGTGCCGAACAGGCCGGCGACCAGCGACAGCAGGACGAGCCCGATCGCGATCACCGACAGCCTGCCCGGCGTGGTCGCCGCGGACCGGACGATCGCGCGGATCCCGTTGCCCGGCAGTTCGAGCAGCCCGGCGATCCCTCCGCGACCTCCCGGCGCAGGGGGCGGCTCGGGGCTCCCCGGCGGCCCCGGCCGGGTCACTGTGCTCGTCATCGCCGATCCTCCCCATTGGCTCTACCCGCAAAGAAGGTATCCGAGTCGGGATCAGCGCAGCCAGTGACACCGGTGTGTGTCATCGGCACGTGATCTCCCGGCGGTGTCAGAGGCCTTTTTCCAGGCCGTACCGCACGGCCTCCGCACGATTGCGCACACCGATCTTGGCGAAGGCGCGGTTGATGTGGCTTTTCACGGTGGCTTCGCCGATGAACAGGTCGGCGGCGATTTCCGGATTGGACAGCCCTCGCGCGATGAGGCCGAGCACTTCGGCTTCGCGCGCGGTGAGCCCGTCCGGAAGCTCGGCCTTGACCCTGGTGGCCGTTCTCGATTCGAGCGCGGCGACGAGCCTGTCGGAGACTTCGGCGGCGAAGATCGCCTGCCCGTTCGCGGCGGAGCGGATGGCCGCCCCGATCTCGGCGCGCCCGGCGTCCTTCGTCAGGTAGCCGCGGGCTCCGGCGCGCACCGCGTCGGCGATCGAAGCGTCGTCCGCGTACGTCGTGAGGACGACGACCGCGACCTCCGGGTGATCTCGTTTGAGCAGTCTGGTCGCGGCCACCCCGTCCAGGACGGGCATGCGCAGGTCCATCAGCACGACGTCGGCCGCGGTGTGGCGGAGCAGGTCGAGCGCCTGGCGGCCGTCGCCCGCGGAGCCGGCGACTTCGACCCCGTCGATCAAGCCGAGCAACGCGACGAGCCCTTCGCGCATGACCTGCTGGTCATCGACCACGAGCACCCGGATCACGCCCGCACCACCGCCTCCACCGTCCAGCGCCCGTCGTCCGGGCCCGCGGTCAGCGTGCCACCGGCGAGCGCGAGCCGCTCCCTCATCCCGGTGAGACCGAATCCGCCGTTGCCCTCCGATCGGGCGGTTTCGCCGAGTTCGTTCCAGACCCGCAGGCGAACCTCCGTCCGGCTGAAGAGGAGCCGGAGTGACACCGGCCGCCCGGCGGCGTGCTTGGCCGCGTTGGTCAACGCCTCCCGCGCGACGCCCACCAGCGAGACCACCTCGGCGGACGGCAGCGGCCGCTGCTCCCCCTCGACTTCGAAAGACGCTCCGCCGTGGTGCGCGTTCGCCAGCTGTCGCAAGGCTTCGGCCAGCGACGGGACATCGCTGCGCAAGGCGGCGACCGCGTCGCGCGCCTCGGCGAGCCCGTCCGCGGCCAGCCGCCGTGACAACCGGACCCTGCCGAGTGCACTGTCCACATCGGACTTCTCGGCCAGCAGGGCCTCGGCGACCTCCAGGTGGACCCCCAGTGCCCCCAGCGAATGCGCGAGGACGTCGTGGATCTCCCTGGCGATCCGTGTGCGCTCGTCGAGCGCGGCGGCGCGCGCGTGTTCGGTCTGCGCCAGCTTGGTCTGCTCCAGCAGTGCGGCCGCCTGCGCCGCCTGCACCTCGTACTGCCGCCGGTTCAGGCCCAGCAGCATCAGCACGAGCAGCACGCCGACGTTGCCGAACACCAGCGGTTCGGACGCGCCCGCGACCAGGCCGGTGACCGCCGCGAGGCTCGCGTCGAGCCCCACCACCCCCATGATGGCGGCCACCGACGGCTCGGTCAGGGTGGCGAACCGGCTGACCGTGACCACCGCCAGCACGAGGGCGGAGGAGTCCTCCGCCCAGCCGAACGCGATCGACGGCGCGACACTCGCCACCGCGAGCAGGACGGTCGCCATCCGGGGGAACCGCGGGGAGGCCGCCACGAAACCCAGCCAGCAGGCCGCGCAGACGCCGTACGCCGTCCAGATCCAGGCACTGGACTCGCTCGCGGTCAGCAGCACCACCACGACCGCGGCCGTACCGAGCAGCTGGACGACCAGCCAGCTGGGCGCGATCGTGTCCGGCAGCAGCGGCTTGTCCCGCTTCCCCATGACCCCCCTCAGTGCTCGCTCAGGCGCCCCATGCCACGAACGTTAAGCGCCCCGAGGGGTGGACCGGGACCACCGCCGGGTTGAGCCTGGGTTCGAGATTCAACCCCGGACGGCGGGCGCGACCGAATGCGGGAGCACCTCACCCTCGGACGGCCGCTCCACGACGACCTCGACGTCGTCGTCGAACCGGTACGGCCTCGCCAGCAGGAACCCGCCGAAATGCCGTCGCATCCTGGACATCTCCGCGCGGACGGTGACGGTGCGGCCGGCGTCGCCGAAGAGGTCGCGCGACAGTTCCGACGCCGACCTGCCTTCGCGATGCCGCGCGAGGACGTACAGCATCTCCGCGTGCCGCGGGCTCAGCCGATGCGACCAGGTTCCCGCCGCGCCCGAGACGCGCAGCGTGCTTTCCCGCGACGACCTCAGATCGAGTACGACCCGCGTCGGCGGCGCGTCCTCCTCATCGGTGAGCCGGACGAGCCAGCCGCCGGGCAGCGGCTCCAGCAGGCATTCGCCGTAGGTCGGCAGCCAGGTGCGGCCCGGAGCGGCGTCGTTCGGCAGCGCGATCCGGCCGACCGGCACGAGACCGGCCGAGGCCGCGATCCAACCGTGCGGGTCGGCGATGACCGCCCGGCCCTTCACCTTGGCGAGCAGCGGCGTGGCCAGACCGCGCAGCCGTTCGAGATCCGAGAGATGGGTGGTGCGCAGATGCGCTTCGGCGAGCTTCGCGACCGTATCGACCAGGGCGAGGGTCGTCGGATGCACGGTGGAGGCCGGTCCGGAGAGGTCGACGACGCCGAGCAGCCTGCCGTCCCTCGGATCGTGCAGCGGCGCGGCGGCGCAGGTCCAGTCGTGCTGGTTGCTGACGTAGTGCTCGGCCGAGTAGACCTGGACCGGATGCCTGGCGACCAGCGCCGTGCCGATGGCGTTGGTGCCCGCGGCGCGCTCGTGCCAGTCGACCCCTTCGGCGAACCCGAGCCCGTCGGCGCGGCGGCGGACCGCGGTGCTGCCGTCACGCCAGAGGACACGGCCGTCCGCGTCGACGACGGCCATGATGTGCGCGGCCTGCTCGGCGAGGCTGATCAGGCCGCCGCGCAGAACGGGGAGGACGGCCGCGAGGCCGCTCTCGCGACGGCGGGATTCCAGCTGGTCCGGAGTGAGCGCGGACGACGGCGAGCCGCGGTCCGGGTCCAGGCCGAGCCGCCGCATACGCTGCCAGGACGCGCCGATGACCGCTCGCGGAGCACTCGGGAGCGTGGTCCCGGCGAGCGCCGCCTCACGCACCTCGGCGAGGGCACGCGCGTGCCGCCGCGGGTCCGCGCCGACCGGCAGCGCCGCCTCCAGCTGCACCTGGCCCACTCCTTTGCTCTGTCAGGCCAGTGTGCCCGGACGTCCCGGGGAGCGGAAGGTCTCTGTGACCTGGGCGCGGTCTACCCGGGGAAGGGCGCGTCCGCGAGACGGGGCGTGGGAACTACCTCCGCGGGCTTCCGGCCCAGCAGCAGACCGGTCCTGGTGGCCTCGGCCATCACCGCGCGGACGTCGACGCACCACGGGCCGTCGGGCTTCAGCTCCACGAAAGCGCTCTCTCCCGGCTTGAGCACGAAATGCGGTTGGCCGTCGAGCGCGATGGAGCCACCGGCGGCGGCGAGGTCGACGCGGACCCCCGCGTGCAGCACGCTCCAGCCCCGGACGCCCACCGCCCGGACCTCGCCGGGCGCGATCGGCGCCTGCACGACGTACGGCGTCTCGTCGACCGGCCCGAGCGAGACGGCGACACCGTCCACAGTGGACTTCGGGCTGGGGCACAGCCGTCCGGGGATACTCGACAGCCCGACCCCGTCCGGGACGGCGAACGTGCAGTACAGCTCGGTCAGCGACGCGGGGTCCCACCGGCTCTCCGAGCACACGCTGACGTCGGTCAGCGCGATCTCGCGGCGGGCCTTCGTGACGACCTCGAGCACGGTCGCGCGGTTCGTGACCAGGTCAGTGTCCACCTGATGGGTGGCCACCAGCCCGGCGGCGAGCCCGGCGACGGTGGATTCGTCGGCACCTCCGGCGGGCAACATCAGCAGCGGCACGTCACCACAGGCGGCCGCCGCCGCCCGCATCATGGTCTCGTTGCCCAGGCAGATGATCACGCTGGCACCCGCGTCCACCATCCGGCGGACGGTGCCGATGATCTTCCCCGCGTCGGTCCACACCATCACGCGGCCGACGCCGGCCACCCTCAGTGCCGAACGCAGGCTCTGGATGTCACGCTCCGAAGCAGGGTTCGCCACGATCCCCGCAACCGCTTCGCCCACATGTCCTCCGCTGCCGCGCCAAGTCCCTACAAGGAAACGACGTCCGCGCCACGAAAGAAAGAGTTGCACGAGGTTGCATCACAAAGCCACCGCCGCGGAGGAAGGCGACCGGCAGGATCCGTTCGGCCGGCCCGCTCACCGCACGGGCGTCGACCAGGAACGTCGACACGAAGACCACCAGGGCGGCCAACGCGGCGAAAGCGGCATGCTCCGGCGTGAGGTCCTTGAGCACCGGATGCCGCAGCAACAGGCCCGCGAACCACACGAGCGGGGCGAGAATCAGTGCCACTCCGCCGATCCATCGGCCGGTCTTACCGTTCATGGCGGAAGCGTCGCCGACAGGGGCGGCACCAGGCAGCGAGCGAAGGTCAGGCGGACGCCTTGACTTCGTCAGGATCGAGGACCGCAGTAGGTTCCGGGCGGTGCGCGGGTGGCGGCGGAACGCCGTCCGCGGTCGTGTCGTCCGGTCAGTCAGGAGCCCGAAAAGCAGCAGGGCCGCCTCCCCGAGGGGATGACGGCCCTGCTTGGAAAACCTGGATCAGATCACGGTGACCGAGGTGGCCTGCGGACCCTTCGCGCCCTGCCCGATCTCGAACTCCACGCGGGCGTTCTCCTCGAGGGTACGGAAGCCGTTGCCCTTGATCTCGCTGTAGTGCACGAAGACGTCGCCGCCGCCGTTGTCGGGAGTGATGAAGCCGAACCCCTTCTCGGAGTTGAACCACTTCACAGTGCCCTGAGTCATAAAATCTCCATATGCAACACAAACAAACAGGAAGCCACGTCGGCAGCCCGGGTCATGACCAGACGGTTTGCTTCCCCGGAAACACGAGGAGACACTACGCCCGCTGAGTTCTGCGAGCGTGAACCAACACGAACACAAAAAACGAGACCTGAAACAGTAAAGCACACCTCACGCAGGCCGACAAGCGTCGTCACCCGGGTGTGCCCGGACGCACTGTACCTCTCCCGGCGGAGGCTCCTCCGGCCGGGCTATTCGCCGCTGGCGGCGCGCAGGGGTACCTCGGCACCGAACGGCGAACGGCGCAACGCCTCCCGGTTCGTGGCCACGACGGCGATGTCGTGGGTCTCGGCGTCCGCGCTGAACAGCACCGGCACCACGCCGGAAACGGACTTGTCCTGTGGCTTCGTTTCGTCAGCCATGTTTTCTCCCAGTGTCAACACAACGCTCTAAGTACTGCGTGCCAACAACTTCACCGGTGATCGTTCCGGTCCATATCGGACCCTCGGTGTTGCCGCGATTGTGCCACGGCCGACCGACAAAATCCGGTCTCCGCGACCGAAAGTCTGCCGAGTCGTCACCGGTTTCCCTCCCTTTGGAGCAGGTGAAGGCGGCGCCACAAGGGTTTCTGTGTATCCCCTGAGAAAAAGTACCGCCCGGTAGTCGGCGCGGCGGCCCCCTACTGACCTCCCTGCTGCGGCCTCGCGGCGCCCAGCAGGGTCGTCAGCCGGATGTCCGGGGTCACCACGTCCGGATCCGTCCTGATGTCGATCACGCACGGTCGTTGCCGCACCAGCGCGCTCGCGATGATCGGCTCCAGCTCCTCACGGTCGTCCACGGTGTACCCGGCGGCACCGAGCCCGCGTGCCCACGACGCGAAGTCGGTGATGGGGACGGTGACCCCCGAAAGCCGTCCGTGCTTACGCGCCTGGTGCACGGCGAGCGGGCCGTGCACACCGTTCTGGAACACCAGGACGGTCACCGGAACGCGGTAACGGACGGCGGTCTCGATCTCCTGCCCGGTCATGAGCGCGCCGCCGTCGCCCGCCATCGCGATGACCGTCCGGCGTGGTTCCGCGAGTTTCGCCGCGACCGCCGCGGGGACCGCGTAGCCCATGGCCGCGTTGCTCGGCCCGAGCTGGCTGCGCGGCGCGGTGAAACACCAGTAGCGGTGCATGAACTGGGCGAAGTTGCCCGCGTCGCTGGTCACGATCGCGTCCTCGGGCGCGAGTTTGCGCACCGCCCGGATGACGTCCGCGGGGTGGACGCGGGTGGCGCCGCTGGTGTCGGGCGGCGTCATGAAGGTGTGCACGGCGGCGTTCGCGGCCGATGCGCGCCGCTGCCGCGGCGAGGCGACATTACGCAGTTCACGCAGGAAGGGCTCGACCTCGGAGTCGACCCGGAAGGTCAGCCCGCCGCGGCGGGCGGGTTCGATCCCCGTGCCGACCAGCACCAGCGTCTGCGACGGCGTCGGGTAGCGAAAGGACTGTGTGGTGACCTCATCGAGCTGCGTGCCCAGCGCGAGCACGAGGTCCGCGCGCTCCAGCGCGTCGAGCTGCCGCGCGGGGATGCCGATGCCGAGGTGGCCGGCGTAGCGCGCGTGGTTCTCCGGGAAGGCGTCCTGACGGCGGAACGCGTTGTACACCGGCAGCGCGAGCTCGTCGGCGACGGCGATCAGCTCGTCCCGCGCCGCGCGGGCCCGGCCGCCGACGATCACCACCGGGTAGCGGGCCTCGTCGACCAGTTGCGCGACCGCCTCGGCGGTCCGGCCGAGCGCGCCGGTGGCGGGCGGGCGCACGGCGGCGACCGGTTTGGCCGAATCGAACGGGACGCCCCAGAAATCGGCGGGGACGGCGACGACGGTGGGCCCCGGCCGCCCTTCCCGGCAGCGGGTCAGCGCCTCGACCAGCAGGCCGGGGACCTCGTCTGGCGATTCCGCGCGACCGGTCCACTTCGAGATCGGCTCGAACATCGCGGTCAGGTCGGCGGTGGGCAGCTCGCTCGTCGGGCCGGGATCCTGAGGCGGGTTCTCCAGGAGGACGACCATCGGGCTCTCGTCCTGGTACGCCGTCGAAACGCCGATCGCGAGGTTCGCCGCGCTCGGGCCGCGGCCCGCCAGCAGCACCGCGGGGTGCTCGGTCAGCTTGCCTTCGGCCTCGGCCATGAAGGCCGCGCCGGAGTCGTGTCTCGCCGAGACGAAGGTGATCGAGCGCTCGCGTTGCAGCGCGTCGAGCAGATCCAGGAAGGACTCACCCACCACCGCGTACACGCGGTGGATCTGCGCCTCGGTCAGGATCCTCACGGCCGTCTGGGCGACGGACGCTCCCGGTTGGTATCTAATGAGAAGAGCTTAGGCGGGCGGTGATCGGTGCCGTCAAGCGATCTTCCGATTCCGGCAACCCCGGAGCGGCGGAATGTCCGATATTCGGAACGTGTTCGAGCAAGGGAGCACGAAACGTGACCTCAGCCACCGCCGGACGTGAAACTGTTTTCACCTACGGGGCACCGGCCTTGAAATACGGCACCGGGTCGAGCGACGAGATCGGCTACGACCTCACTCAGTACGGCGCGCGCCGGGTGCTCGTCCTGACCGACGCGGGTGTCGCCGCGACGGGCTGGCCACAACGGATCGCCGAAGGTATCGAAACCTATGGCATCGAAGCCGTCGTCTTCGACGGCGTGCACGTCGAGCCGACCGACGTCAGCATGCGGCAGGCCGTCGACTTCGCCCGTGGGCAGGGCGAGTGGGACGCCTTCGTCGCCGTGGGTGGCGGGTCGGCCATCGACACCGCCAAGGCGGTGAATCTGTTGACCAGCAACGACGGCGACCTGATGGACTACGTCAACGCGCCGGTCGGTGGCGGCCGCGCGCCGAGCGCGCCGCTGAAACCGCTGGTCGCGGTGCCGACCACCACCGGGACGGGCTCGGAGAGCACGACGGTCTGCGTGCTGGACGTGTTGTCACTGCGCGTGAAGAGCGGCATCAGCCATCTCCGGATGCGCCCGAGCCTCGCCGTGGTCGACCCGCGGCTGACGGTCTCGCAGCCGCCGGAGGTCACCGCCGCGAGCGGGATGGACATCCTTTGCCACGCCGCGGAGAGCTACACGGCCAAGCCGTACACCGAGTTCGACCGGAAGCGGCCGGAGGACCGGGTCCCTTACTGTGGCTCGAATCCGCTGGCCGACATGTTCGCCGAGCAGTCGCTGCGGCTGCTGTCGTGGGCGCTGCCCGCGGCCGTGCGGGACGGCTCCGACATGAAGGCGCGCGAGGCGATGGCGCTCGCGGCGACGTTCGCCGGGCTCGGCTTCGGCAACGCCGGCGTGCACATCCCGCACGCCAACGCGTATCCGATCGCCGGGCAGGTCCGGGACTTCCATCCGTCCGGGTATCCGGGCGACGAAGCGATGGTGCCGCACGGGATGGCGGTCTCGCTGACCGCGCCGGCGGCGTTCCGGTTCACCTTCGACGCCGCGCCGGACCGGCACATCCGGGTGGCGCGGCTGCTCGCGCCGGACTACGAATGGCCGGGCGATCTGCGTGACCACCTGCCCGCGGTGCTGGGACAGATCATGCGGGAGATCGGGATCCCCAACGGGATCGGCGCCGTCGGCTACACCGAGTCCGATGTGGACTCACTGGTTTCCGGCACGGTGAAACAACAACGGCTGCTGGCGACGGCGCCGCGCGAGGCGTCCGAAGCCGACCTCGCCGTCATCCTGCGGGAATCGGTGACCCTGTGGTGAACGCCGAGTACCCGCACTGGCAGACGGTTCCGTTGCGGTGGAAGGACAACGACGTCTACGGGCACGTCAACAACGTCGTCCACTACTCGGTGATGGACACCGTGATCAACACGTGGCTGATCGAACGCGGCGGCCTCGACATCGAAACCGGTGAGGTCATCGGGCTGTGCGTGGAATCGCAGTGCGAGTACCACGCTTCGGTGTCGTTCCCGGGTGAACTCGAGGTCGGCCTGCGGGTGGGCCATCTCGGCCGGTCCAGCGTCCGCTACGAGGTCGGGATGTACTCGAAGGAGACGGTGATCGCGGAAGGGCGCTTCGTGCACGTCTTCGTCGATCGCGGATCCCGGCGGCCGGTCCCCGTCGAAGGTCTACTCAGGAGCGCGCTGGAAGAACTGCGCACTGGGCTGGGGTAGCCGCGGCGACCACGCGTGCATGAGCTGGGCGTAGCGCGTGGACCGGTCCATGAGTTCGACGTGGGTGCCGAGTGCGGTCTCCTTGCCGTCCATCACCAGGACCCGGTCCGCGCGCAACGCCGACGACAGCCGGTGCGCGATCACCACCAGCACCCCGCCCCGCTCGGCGAACGCCCGTTCCGCACGGGCTTCGGCGGGCGGGTCGAGGTGCGACGTCGCCTCGTCGAGGATGACGACGCCCGCGTCGCTCGCGTAGACGCGGGCGAGCGCGATCAGCTGCGCTTCGCCGGCGGACAGCGTGCCGTGCCCGATCTCGCCGTCGAGCCCGCCCAGCCGCGTGACCAGCGGTTCCGCGCCGACGGCCGCCACCGCCGCCAGCAGTTCGCCGTCCATCGCGGTCTGTGCGAACAGGCCGACGTTGTCCCGCACGGACCCCGCGAAGACGTAGGCCTCCTGCGGGATCAGCGCGATCATCCGGTGCCGCAGCGCCGCCGGGACCTCCCGGACCGGCACCCCGCCGAGCAGCACCCGGCCACCCCGCGGTTCGAGCATTCCGGT
The DNA here is from genome assembly GCF_037997115.1 of Amycolatopsis coloradensis. NCBI lineage: Bacteria > Bacillati > Actinomycetota > Actinomycetes > Pseudonocardiales > Pseudonocardiaceae > Amycolatopsis > Amycolatopsis coloradensis. The sequence goes on along the minus strand of NZ_CP150484.1, from coordinate 2,386,910 downwards.
CAGGAGCCCGGCCAGGGTCGACTTGCCGATACCGCTCGGCCCCACGACCGCGAGCCGCTCGCCGGGCCGCAGGTGCAGGTCGAGTCCCCGCACCACCGGTTGCGCGGCCGCGCCCCAGCTGAAGGTCAGGTCGCGCACGTAGATCGCGGTCCCGTCGGGTTCCGCCGTGCCGTCGGGTTCGGGCTCGGCCTCGGCGGTCTCCGCGAGCCGCCGCAGCGCGACGATCAGCCGCAGCACCACGGTGCTCGCGGTCGCGGCCAGTCCGCGCAACGCCGGCTGCATCGTCGTCGCGAGGTAGACGAGCGCCCCGAGCGCGGCCCCGGCCGTGAGCACCCCGTCCCTGACCATGCCCGGCGCCACCAGCAACGCCAGGAGCAGCGGCACGAACCCGCCGGTCGCGATCACCACCGTCCTGGCCGCCCCGGACCTCGCCACCCGCACGGCCGCCGCGGCCTGTGTGTCGATGGCGTCGTAGAGCTCCAGCGCGGCAAGAGGTTCCGCGCCGCAGGCGACGACGTCGCGCATACCGGACAGCGACGCGCCCGCGACCTCGGCGGTCCGCTCGTCGGCCAGCGCCAGCGCGCGCTGACGGCGGGCCAGCGACGGGAGCAGGCAGGCGAACACCGCGACCGCGACCACGACCGGGATCGCGACGATCAACGCGAGCGAACCGGCGACGGTGAACAGCCCGGCAAGCGCCGCCACCGTCGTCACGATCATCCCGCGCGCCTGCACCAGAAGCCCGGCCGTGGCGTCGCGGACCACTTCGACGTGCTGGGTGATACGGGCGACGCCGCTGGCGTCCGGCTGGTTCCGCGGCGGCGCCGGATCGTGCAGGACCCCGCGCACGACGGCCGTCACCAGCGCGTCGCGCAACGGCTCGACGACCTTGCCGAGCTGATGCCACACCAGGCGCGAGCCGAACGCGCCGATCACGGCGACCAGCCCGAAGACCGCGAGCCAACGCAGTCCGGTGCCTGGCCGATCCGCGGCAAACCCCTCGTCAACCGCGAGTTCGACCAGGCGACCGGACAAGAACGCGGGCGCGCTTTCCAGTACGGAGCAGGCCAGCAGGACCAGCCCGCCGCGCCACTGCCCGGCCAGCGCCGAGCGGTAGAGCCCCCAGACGCTCACTGCGCGCCCTCGGTGAAGACGGCTCGATAAGCAGGATTCCGCCACAGCCCGTCATGCGTGCCGACCGCGCGGACGCGGCCGTCTTCCAGCCACACCACCGTGTCCGCCCGCGACGCGGTGGCCGCGCGATGGGTCACCACCACCCGGGTCCGGCCGGGGAGCGTGCGTTCGATCGCCTCTTCGACCGCGGCTTCGGTGACCGTGTCGAGGCTGGCGGTGGCGTCGTCGAGGATGAGCACCCGCGGCGCGTGCGCGATCGCGCGCGCCAGCCCGATCCGCTGCGCCTCCCCACCGGAAAGCGGCGTCTCCGAAAGAGGCGTCTTGTACCCGTCCGGCAGCCGGACGATCAGGTCGTCGACCTGCGTGGACCGGCAGGCGGCGCGCACGGCGGCCTCGCCCGCCCACGAGCCGTAGCCGACGGCGTCACCGATGGTCGCCCCGAGCAGCGCGGGCCGTTCGAAGGCGAACCCGACGACCGCGCGGAGCTCGTTCGGCCGCAGCCGCTCCAGCGGGCGGCCGTCGAGCAGCGCCGCCCCCTGGTCCGGGGACAGCAGTCCGCCGAGGACGTTGACCAGCGCGGACTTCCCCGAACCGGATCGCCCGACGACCGCGGTGAACCGGCCGCCCGGCACGAGCAGGTCGACCTCCCGCAACGCGCCTTCGACGGTGACGCCGCGCAATTCGAGCGTGCCCCGCCCGGGGGCGACGCCGAGGTCGCCCGGTTCGGGGACCGGCGAGTCCAGCACCTCGTTGATCCGCCGCGCACACGACCGCGCGCGGGATAGTGTGGTGAGCAAAGGGATCTGGGTGATCAACCCCATGCCGAGCGCGACGTAGCCGAGTGCCGCGAGGACCTGGCCGACGGTCAGCCTGCCTTCCAGCACACCGAAACCGGCGGCGACGAGCACCGCGAGTTCGACCGCGGGCAGCAGCAGACCCGAGCGCCACACCATCTTGGCCTGGGTGCGCCACATCCCGCGGCCGGCGAGACTCAGCTTCGGCAGCGGCCGCAGGACGCGTTCGGCCTCGCGATCGGCGGTGCCCGACGCGGCGATCGTGCGGAGGCCGGCGACGGCGTCGACCATCCTCGCCGCGAGTTCGCCGGACACCTCTTGATAGGTCAGGACGTCGTCCGCGGTGTTCTTCAGATGGGTGCGCGCGAGCATCAGGCCGAACGGGATGCTGCCGAGGAAGACGAGCGCGAGCCGCCAGTCCATCAGCGCGAGCAGGACGACGGCCCCGCCGGAGATCAGGGTGGTCGACCCGAGCTGGACGACGACCGAGGCGACCATTCCCGCGCCGGTGCAGTCACCGGTGAGCCTGCTGATCGCGTCCCCGTCGGCGAAGGTCGATCGGGTGCCGAGCGCGAGATAGCGGTCGGCGAGTTTCCGGCGCAGCCAAGCGGTCGCGGACGCGGTCATCCGCGCGGTGAGGATGCCGCCGATCAGGCCGACGGCGATTTCGGTGACACCGAGGACGATCAGCCAGGAGACCTCGGGAAGGCTGGGCCGCCCGGCCACCACGGCGTCCACCGCGGCGGCGAGCGCGCCGGGCAGCAGCAGCCCCGCCGCCGTCCCGGCGAGCGCGCTGAGGATCAGCGCGACCAGGCGGGGGCGGTCGAGCAGGGTCACGGTGACCAGCAGCCGATCGGCGGAACCCGCCATCCCACTCCTTAAGTCCCTGGGTCGGAGCTGAGGGGCCCCTTCCCCTCGTCTTACGCGGTGAAGGGCGCTTTACCCGCATCGCATGCGGTGAAGGGCCCTTTCGGCCACTCCTTACAACGTGATCCCAACGAGATGAACCAGACGGCAAAATGAAGGCGCGGGAGCGGCGCACTTGGCCTGTGCCGCTCCCGCGCCGTCAGTGGTCAGCCGTGACTCAGTGGCAGGTCAGCAGGCTGACGGTGCTGTTGGCGCAGGAGGCCAGCAGGCTGAGGTTGCTCGCGCCGCCGTGGCTGCCACCGCCGCCGCCCTCGAGGACCTCGGGGGTTTCCAGGGCCTGCAGGTCGAGAACCAGTTCCATGGTGTTCCCTTTCACTAGTTATCTCTTTGGTCCGCCGTCCTCACTGGACAGCAGTTCGAGAGGACAGGAAAGGCAGTGCGGCCTTCCCGTCCAGGGTGGCGGCCAAGGCGAGCAGGACGCCCGCGCCGCCGGTGACGACGTCCATCGACAGCCGCAGCAGCTGGTTGCCGGGGAACGCCAGGCCGCCCTTGTACGGCACCGCGTACCAGGCCAGCCGGGAAAGATGCAGGTCGATGGCGTCGCGGACGCGCTGGTCCGGTTCGGCGCCCATGGCCAGCGCGGTCATCAGCCCGCCCCGGCCGAACAGCAGCCCGGGATGGATGACGAACTCGCCGCGGCACGCTTCACGCAGGCCGGGAAGGCTCTTCAACGCCTTCGCGCCGGGACGGTACTTCGCCAGTTCTTCGGCGGCCATGAGGATCCCGGCGCTGCCGACACCGGCGTAGGGCAACGTCCGGGTCTCGCCGTCGCGGACCTGCAGCGAGCCGTCGTCGGACTCGACGCACTCCTCGATGTCCCGCTCCAGCGCCTGGTCGGCGAAGGACAGCCAGCCCTCTTCGCGGGTGCGCTCGAACAGCCGCACGAACAGCAGCGCCGGACCGGACCAGCCGTTGAGCAGCCCGGCCCTGCCGAAGTCGCCGGGCGGGTCGGCCGTTTCGAGCGCTTCGGCGAGCCGGACGGCGGTGGCGAGCGCCTGCCTGCCGAACTCGTTGTCCTTGCGGGACACCGCGAAGTGCAGCTGGGTGAGCCCGATCCCGGACAGGCCGCCTTCCAGACCGTGGTCGGTGGTCTGCTCGACCAGCGTCGCCGACGCCGAAAGCAGCTTGGTGGCCTCGTCCCGGTACCCGAGTTCTTCGAGAACGTACGCGATCCCGTACGAGCCGTCGTAGAACCCCGGACGTCCCGGTGGTTCGCGGCGGATCGAGTCCAGCAGCCAGCGCTCGTGCTCCCGGTGGCGCTCGCCGCAGGCCGTTTTCAGTGCGTAGAGGACGCCGGCCGCGCCGTAGCCGAAGCACGCTCCGCCGACACGGAACTGCTCGATGTCGCCGGGGAAGAGCCGGTCGGTGCGCTCGGGGGTCGCGCTGGCGAGGATCGCCTCGGTGATCTGCTTGCGCACCAGCACCCAGTCCGGCTTGTCCTGGTCCAGTTCGGTCGCGCTCGTCAGCGGCGGGACGTTCCGGGGTGCGAGCTCGGCGACGATCGAGTCGGCGTAACCCTCCGGGACGTCGAAGCGCTGCTGGACGAACTCCGCGAGCCCGCGCAGCTTCGCCGGGGCGAGCTCGAGAAGCGTGGTGAGCGGCAGGAAGATCCACAGCTTCAGGACGGCGAGCGCGTACTCGTCGACCTCGAAGCCCTTCCGGTCGCGCGGAGCGCGGAAGCCGGGCGCGCCGAGGGCGGGCCGCGTGCCGCTTTCGACGTCGGACGCCATCTCGAAGTCGATCAGCGAGACCGTCTTGTCTTCCCCGTCCTCCCCGTCGACCAGGATGTTCAGCGAGTGCAGGTCGCCGAAGACGATCCCGCGGCCGTGCACCTCACCGACCATCGCCTCCACCCGCCGGACCAGCGCCAGCGCGCGTTCGGTGTACGCGGCGGTGTCGGCGTCGGTGGTGTCGCGCCTGGTGAGCGGGTAGTTGCGGGCGAGCCAGTTGCCCAGCGAGACGCCGGGCATGTACTCCATCGCCAGGAAGTGGTGCTCCCAGACGGTGAAGCGGTCGTAGGTGGCGGGGATGCCGTCGATACCCTTCAACCGCTCCAGCACCTCGTGCTCGCGGCGGAGACGTTCGACGGCGTCGACCTCGTCGCGGTCCAGGCCGGCGAACGGCCTGGCCTCCTTGAGGACCACCCGTTCGCCGTCGGTCTTCCGGTCGGCGAGGTACACGCCGCCGCCGTTGGAGAAGTGCAGCGAGCTTTTCACCTGATAAGGGAACTGATCCGCGTTGCCGCTCTTGCGAGCTGCGAGATGAGGCGCGAGGAACTCCGGAATCGTCACCCAGTCGGGTACGGAGAAGGTCGGCTCGCGTTTGTCCGGGACCAGGGTACCGTCCGGTTTGCGCACCGCGAGGACCCGCTTGCCGTCGAGTTCGACCCATTGCTCGGCGAATCCGCCGTAGCGGACGTAGAGCGGCCCGGCACCATACCGGAGATCACTGAGAATGTACGCCCCCGGTTCGCCGTCGAGCTTCGCCGACAACTCGGCGAGAACGCGTTCCAGCTCGTTGTTGTCAGCCGGATAAAGAGTCAGTAACTTACCGCTTCCGTCACGCGGAGCGTATTTCGAATTCCTTGCGAGCAGCGTGCTCCGCGAGCGCAGATGCTTGTAGGACACGTCGTGCTCGACACAATGCTCGTGCACCTTCACGAGCACCCGCTCGGCGTTGGCCAAACCTGCTGAAACGTGGATTTTCCAGCCCTGCAAGGGAAGGTTTCGCGCAATCGGATGCAACAGCCGCCACACTCCGCGCACTCCGGTGCGCCAGCCGACCTCGGGAGCGGGCAACAGGGAGGCGAAATCGTCGGCGGCGTCCCCGGTTTCCCGCTGCTCATCGAAGAACAGTGGATCGGCGAAGCAATACGCTTCGTAGCGGACGTCCATTCGAGCGCCCCCTCCTTGGCACCAATCGGATGGGCCATGTGCACCATCGCGATGGAGAATATTCCACCTGCCGGATCCCGAACGGCCAATCCGCCATACCGGGGGTTCGGATGGGCTGTTCAGGGACGTGAATTCGAAATCTACCGAATGGTAGGGGTACCCAGCGTGAGATCAACTCGCATTTCAACCACCCGGTCGGTGTGTAACAGGAACGAACCGGCGGCGTAATCCCTGGTCCAGGTGGCCAACGCAATAACGCGCGACCGAATTGACGGTGCGCCAACCGAACGCGTTTCGTGATCTATTCACCCGAGGTCTGGACCACTGAGCCCGCCGTGGCGCCCGCCACGCACCCCACCGGTCGCCCGTCGGCGATGATCCGCCCGGAGGTACGTTGTCGCCGGTGGAGCAGGTAAGGAGGCCGACGTGATCACAGGCTTCGCGGTGACCGTCGCGATCTGCGCGACGCTGGTCGCGGCGTGGAGTTTCGTCCAGGCCGCACGCAGGAAACTGCCCGACAACGCACTGCTCGGCGGCCTCGCCGTGGTCGAACTCCTGCTGGTGGCCCAGCTCGTGATCGGTGTCGTGCTGCTGATCGGCGGCGGCAGCCCCGGCAGCATGGCCACCTATCTCGCCTACCTGATCGGCTGCCTGGTCGTGCTCCCGCTCGGGACGTTCTGGGCGCTGGCCGAGCGCACCCGGTCGAGCACCGTGATCCTCGGCATCGCGTGCCTCGCGATCCCGGTGATGGTGCTCCGGCTGCACGAGGTTTGGGCGGGCGCCAGTGCGTGAAGAGACCGAGGAGAAGACGGTGGACAAGGCCTCCGGCCCAGGACGGATCCTGGTCGCCGTGTACGCGATCTTCGCGCTGGCGGCGACCTCACGCGCCGCCGTGCAGATCAGCACCAAGTTCCACGAAGCCCCGCTGGCCTACGCCCTCTCCGCGTTCGCGGCCGTCGTGTACCTCCTGGCCACCGTCGCGCTGGCCCGCCGCGGCGCGGGCTGGTGGCGGGTCGCGTTGATCGCCTGCGCCGTCGAGCTGCTCGGCGTGCTGACCGTCGGCACGTTCAGCCTCTTCGACCGCGAGGCCTTCCCGCACGCCACCGTATGGTCGGTTTACGGCCAGGGCTACCTCTTCATCCCGCTGGTGCTGCCGGTGATCGGGCTGTACTGGTTGCGGCGGACGAAAGAGCGGCCGTGAGCGTGGGGGGTCGTGAGTGGTAAGGACGGTTAGAACCGTCCTTGCCACTCACGAGTCGAAACAGCCCTCTTCGTTGAGCGGCCCGAACGTGGGCAGCACCAGGCCGCACAGGTAGCCGTCGATCCAGCGCCCGTTGCCCGCGACGTTGGTGAGCACCCGGATCGCCGGCGCGAACGCGGCGATCCCCCTGGCCAGCGAATCCTGGTTGCGCTGGAGCATCGACGTCAGCCGGTCGAGTTGTTCGAGCACCGGCCCGAGCTGCCCGTCGTTGTCGGCGACGATGCCGTCGAGCGCGGTCGCGAGCCGTTTCGATCCGTCGAGCAGATCCTTGATCGCCTGCTGCCGGGTGGAGATCGCGCGCAGCAGCGCGTTGCCGTCCTGGATCAACCGCTGGACCTCGGTGTCGCGGTCGACGAGGGTCTGCGACACCTGCCGGGTGTTCGCGAGCAGTGTCCGGAGTTGCCGGTCGCGAGAGGCGATGGTGCCGGAGAGCTTCGAGATCCCGTCCAGCGCGGAGCGGACGTCGGCAGGCGTATCGGCGAAGGTCGCCGAAATCGTGTCGAAGCTTTTCGCGAGCTGGCCGACGTCGATGGCGTCGACGGTTTTCGACAGATCCCGAAACGCTTCAAGGACGTCATACGGCGCGGTGGTCCGCCGCAGCGGAATGGGGTCACCGGGGTCGAGGATCGCTTCGCCGCGCGGATCGAGCGCCAAGTACTTCTGCCCCAGGACGTTCTTGATCCGAATGGACGCGCTCGTGGCGTCGCCGACCCACGCGTCCTTCACCCGGAAGGAGACGAGCACGCGATCGCCTTCGAGGCCGATCTCGGACACCTTGCCGACCTTGACCCCGGCGATCCGGACGTCGTTGTCCGCGCGCAGTCCGCCCGCGTCGGAGAACTCGGCGGAATAGGTGGTGCCGCCGCCGATCACCGGCAGCGCGTCGGCGTTGAGCGCCGCCGCCATCCCGAGGGCCATCGTGGTGAGCCCGGCGAGCGCGAGCTTGATCGGATCCACCGCGCCGAACGACTTCATCGTCTCACCTCGCAGGCCAGGAGCGGCAAAGCTTAGGGGCCGCTCCTGGCCATCGCCAGGCGAAACGTTGCACCGATCGGGTGGCAGCGTCTGTCCATTGTGGACTTTACTCGAGGTCCAGCCGGACTTCGTAGTGGAGCGTCCTGTACTTCTTCAGCCGGTGCAGGAGCGGGACGAGGAAGCCATGCAGGAGCCGATGCTTCCTGGCCAGGCGATCGGCCGCGTGCCGTGCCTCGTCACCGTCGAGCAGGCGAACCCGTCCGCTCACGGGCTCGCCGGTCGGGATGCCGCGGAACGTCGAAGGGGCGATCTCGATCCGCGGATCGTTCCGCATGCGCTTGGCCTTCCACGCCGCGTCATACGTGCGGATGTACGCGTGATCCCCTTCGACGGCGATGTTGACCGGCGTCCCGATGGGCGTCCCGTCCCTCTTGAAGGTCTTCAGCAGGATCGTCTTCTGGTCGGTGAACCTGGCGAGCTGTGTTGTCATACCCCCTGGACGATGCCGCCGCGCGAAACGTGACAGCTAGCGCCAGAGTCCGTCCGCCGTCCCCCGCGCGACATGCTCCTCGTAGACCTCGACCTTCCGGCTGATCAGCTCCAGGCAGTCGGCCAGTTCGGCGATCCGGTCCCGGACGGTGTTCTGGTGTTCCCGCAGCAGCTCCAGCCGCTTTTCCTCGTTTCCCGGTCCCTGCCGGACGAGTTCGGCGAATTCGCGGATGGTGGCGAGCGGCATCCCGGACGCCCGGAACTTCGTGCAGTTCACCAGCCAGTCGACGTCCTGTTCGGTGTACACGCGGCGGCCGTTCGCGTCCCGTTTCACCGCCGCCGCGAGCAGTCCTTCCTTCTCGTAGAAGCGAAGCGCGTGCACGCTGAGGCCCGTCCGGGCGGCGACCTGGCCGATCGCGAGTTCCGTCACGCCGGCGACGATAGCGGTTGACCTAGAGGGCCCTCTAGCTCCTAGCGTCCGCCGCATGACCACTTCACAGCACAAGATCGGCTCCGGCTTCGGCGCGCGCAGCACCGCCGGGGAAGTACTGGACGGGATCGACCTTTCGGGCAAGCTCGCCGTCGTCACCGGCGGCTATTCGGGCCTGGGACTGGAAACCACGCGCGCGCTCGCGAACGCCGGCGCGCAGGTGGTCGTCCCCGCGCGCCGTCCGGCCGACGCCGAGGCCGCGCTCGCCGGGATCTCCGGTGCCGAGGTCGACGAGCTCGACCTCGCCGATTTGGCGAGCGTCGAGGCCTTCGCCCGGCGGTTCCTCGGCACCGGGCGTCCGGTCGACCTGCTGATCGCGAACGCCGGGATCATGGCCGCGCCGGAACGGCGGGTCGGCCACGGCTGGGAGTCGCATTTCGCGATCTGCCACCTCGGCCACCACGCCCTGGTGAGCCGTCTCTGGCCCGCGCTGAAGGCGGACGGCGGCGCCCGCGTCGTCACGGTGTCCTCCTCCGGTCACCATTCCTCGCCGATGCGCTGGGACGACGTCCAGTTCGACCGCGGCTACGACCGCTGGCTCGCGTACGGCCAGGCCAAGACGGCGAACGTGCTGTTCGCGGTGCGGCTGGACACGCTCGGCGCCGACCACGGGATCCGCGCGTTCAGCCTGCATCCGGGCGCCATCCTCACGCCCCTGCAGCGGCATCTGCGGCAGGAGGAGATGGTCGAGCGCGGCTGGATCGACGAACACGGCAACCTGGCCGACCCGGATTTCAAAACGCCGGAGCAGGGCGCGGCGACCCAGGTCTGGGCGGCGACGTCACCGCGGCTCGACGGGATGGGCGGGCTCTACTGCGAGGACTGCGACATCGCCGAGATCGCCCCCGAAGAGGGCGAGTGGGTCGGCGTGCGCCCGTACGCGATCGATCCCGGTGAGGCCGCGCGGCTCTGGAAGCTCTCCGAGAGCCTCACCGGGACCTTCCTCGGCTAGTTCCAGAACTTGATCTCGGGGTTGCCCGGCACCGGCCCGTCCAGCAGCGGCTGATGTCCGCCGCGCAGGTTCTTGTCGAAGAACGCGGACACGTACGTCCTGGTCAGCGCCATGCCACGCTCGCCGCCAAGCAGACCGGGCCGGCTCAGGCCGAGCTGTTCACCGAGTACACCGACGTCCGTGAAGGACGCGTGCCCGGCCGCCGCGACACTGATCCAGCGCTTCCAGCCGGTGAGGTTCGGCCAGCTGCCCGCCCACGTGGTGTCCGGGCCGGCCGGGGTGTACTCGCTTTCGCGGCCGAGCAGCAGGAACGGCCGGTCGATCCCGGACGCGGGGATCGGCGACCACAGCCTGCCGTCCAGGTCGGCGCCCGCGCGGATCCGCCGGTCGTCGACCATCGCGGCCGGCGTGCTGTACCCGCCGATCGAATGGCCAGCCATCCCGATGCGCGTCCGGTCGATCAGCCGGGACCAGTGCGACGCAGGCCTGGTCAGCGTGTCGAGGACGAAGGAGGCGTCCGCGGAGCGGATCGGCGGGAGCAGTTCCGAAGCCGATCCGCACGCGGCGCATCCGGTGACGCGTCCGTCGGGGAAGGCGGTGCCGTGGGACTCGTGGTTGTGGCCGATCAGCGCGACGACGAACCCCTTGCTCGCCAGCTCTTCCGCGAGCCCGGTGAGCGTCGTGCGCGGTTTGCCGAATCCCGGCGACAGGACGACGAGCGCGTGCTTGCCCGGCAGGGGCGGGGCGTCGACCCTGGCGCTGGTCCGGGTCCCGGCGACCAGTGCGGGGTCGACGTCGGGGAGGCCCGATTCGGTCAGGAACGCCTTGGCCTCGGCCAAGGTGAGGTAGGCCCGTTTCGGGCCGATCGGCACCAGCGCGGGGTAGAACATCGACACCATCAGCTCGCGCGGCCCGGACGGCACCCAGGGGTCCTGGCGCGAGCGATCGACGAGGTGGAGGTCGGTGGAGCCGACGGGATGCGAGCCGGTCGGCGGCGGCAGTGTCAGACGTGGCGCCGCCGCGGCCGGGCTCGCCAAGGACACCATGCCGGCGAGGGCGGCCAGCGCGACGAGAAGCCGTCTCATGAGGTTTCCGTTTCTGTCGAGGATCTTCCTGCGTCCAGGCTGGAGCCCGGCGTCGTATCCGCGCGTCTGCCGCAGGTCGTATCCCGAGGTCTGCCGCGAGAGGGATCCGCGGCGCCCGATCCGGGATTACGCTCGGCTGGTGCTGGCCTTCCTCAGGAATCACCCGAGAGCCGTCGACCGCGGCCTGACCATCCTCATCGGACTGTCCACTGTGGTCGCAGCCGACGACCCGGAGGGCTTCGAGTGGTGGCTGGTCTCCTTGGTGGCCTTGGCTTCTTTGCTCGTCCGGCACCGGAACCCCACGATCACCTTCGCGGCCGGGGGCACGGCCTCGCTCCTGCATCTGGCCATGGGCAACGACCTCAAACCCGTCGATGTCGTGGCGTTGATCGGCCTCTTCTCCGTCGCGGCCTGGGGGTCGCGACGACGTTCCGTCGCTTTGCTGGCGGCGGGGCTGCTCGTCGCGGCGGCGTGGTCGTTCTATGCCTCCGAAGCGAACACGCGGACACCGGTCCCGACGCCACCGCGGATCATCATCATCGATCCGCTGGCACCGGTCGGCACCGACGCCGACGACCACCAAGTGCAGGACTGGGGCGGTTTTCCGGCTATCGGCCTGTCACTCGGAGTGGCATGGCTCGCCGGGCTGAACACGCGGCAGCGCCGGATCCGCCTGTCGGTGCTGGAGCAGCGGGCCGCGGATCTCGAACGCGAGCGCGACACCCAGGCCGCGCTGGCCGTGGCCGCCGAACGTGGCCGCATCAGCCGCGAACTGCACGACGTCGTGGCCCACGCGCTTTCCGTGGTGGTCTTGCAGGCGCAGGGCGCCCAGGCGGAACTGGACCGGCGGCCCGAGCGATCGAGGGAGGCGCTGGACGCCATCGTCGACACCGGGCGGAGCGCGTTGAGCGAGATCCGGCGCCTGCTCGGCGCGCTCGGCCAGGACGAGCCGGACTGGGAGCCCCGGCCCGGTGCGGAGCGCCTGCCGCGGCTGGCCGCCGACATCCGGTCGGCGGGCACGCCGGTCGAGTTCCGCGTCGAAGGGGAGCCCCGGCCACTTTCGTCCACAGTGGACCTGGCGGCCTACCGGATCGTGCAGGAGTCGCTGACGAACGTTCTGAAACACGCCGGTCCGGACGCGTCGGCGACTATCGTGATGCGGTACGGGCCAGGGTCACTGGAGATCGAGGTGACCGACGACGGCATCGCGGCGGAAGCGCCGTCCGGCACCGGGCACGGCCTCGAAGGGATGCGGGAACGGGTGAACGTACTGGGCGGCACCTTCGACGCGGGTCCGCGGGCGGAGCGCGGCTTCGCCGTCCGCGCGACCCTGCCGTCATGACGATCCGGGTGGTCATCGCCGACGACCAGGCGCTCGTGCGCACCGGCCTGCGGATGATCCTGGACAACGCGGACGACATCGACGTCGTCGGCGAGGCGGGCGACGGCGCGGAGGCCGTCGCGCTGGTGGCGGAACTCGATCCCGACGTCGTGCTCATGGACATCCGGATGCCCGAGATGGACGGCGTCGAGGCCACCGCCGCGATCGCCGCGGCTCAGCGCGCCCGCGTCCTGGTGCTGACCACGTTCGACCTGGACGAATACGTCTACGCCGCGCTCCAGGCGGGGGCCAGCGGCTTCCTGCTCAAGGACGCGCTGGCGCCGGATCTGCTCGCCGGTGTCCGGGTGGTCGCCGCGGGCGAAGCGACCCTCGCGCCCACCGTCACCCGGCGGCTGCTCGACCGCGTCGTCACCGGCCTGCCCGTGTCGCCGCCGGACGACCGGCTCGCCCGGCTCACCGGCCGCGAACACGAGGTGCTCCAGCAGCTGGCACGCGGCCTGTCCAACGCCGAGATCGCCGAGCTGCTGTTCCTCTCGCCGGGCACGGTGAAGACCCACGTCGGCCGCATCCTCACGAAGCTCGGCCTCCGCGACCGCGTCCAGGCCGTCGTCTTCGCCTACGAATCCGGGATGATCAGCCGCTGATCGCGGCGGGTGTGCGCCAGTGCTTGCCGCGCCGGGGCCGCCGGTGCTGTCCACGCCCGCCGAGGCCGGCGAGGCTGCCGACGGGGCGCGCGGCGAATTCTTCGGCGGTGATGCCCATCCGCACGAGATACTTGATCTCGCCGCGCACGACCTCGGTGTCGCGCAGCCTGCCTTCCTCGCGGAAGCCGAGACCGCCGTGCAGGGAAAGCGACGCCAGGTTGCCGCCGTACACGCTGACCTCGCATTTGCGGAAGCCGCGCTGCCCGAACATATGCGCCAGGAGGACGGTGATGGCATCCGTGGCGTACCCGCAGCGCTGGTGGCGCGGGGCGATCCCGATGCCGTAGCCGAACCGGCCGGTCACCGGGTCGGCGCCGATGGTGCACACCGAACCGACCAGCATCCGGCCGCGCACCGTCTCGATGCCGAAGTGGATGTCGTCGCCCGAGGACCCCGAGCGGTGCGAGGCCCAGTGCCGGTGCCCGCCGCCGAGCAGCGGTGTCGCCTCGCGGGCCATGTCACGGTCGAAGCCCATCAGGACCCGGCGATCCCGGATCCCGACCTCGCGCAACCGCACCTTCCGCCCGACCTGCTCGGGCTCCAGGGCGGAGCGGCTCACCGCGTCCGGCCGCACGGGTGCTCACGAACGATCACAAGCATGCATCGACGATATCGGGTCCCGAAACGCCCGAAGGCCCCCACCCGGTACGGATGGAGGCCTTCGGCGTGAAGAAAGTCAGATGGCGACGACGCGCTGGGCCTGCGGGCCCTTCTGACCTTGGCCGATCTCGAACTCGACGCGCTGCCCCTCGTCCAGGGACTTGAAACCGCTGCCCTGGATCTCCGAGTAGTGCACGAAAACGTCCGGTCCGCCGTCGTCCTGAGCGATGAAGCCGAAGCCCTTTTCGCCGTTGAACCACTTAACGCTGCCCTGAGCCATACTTTTTTACCTGCTCTTCATAGCGAGTCTGAGCCCATTCGATGCCCCGATCTCGCCGTCCATTGTCGCAGGTCTTGCCGCGTCGCACACGTCGCCGTCCCAAATTCGTACAGATCGCCAGGTCACAGTCACCCTTTGGCAGGTCGGCCGGAGTGTCGGATCGCCGTTTTTCGGCGTCTCGTGGCCCGCGGCTCGACCTCGACCGGTCCTGCCGAGGAGACGCGTGAGGGGTTCGGACGGCTCGCGGCGACCACTGGCGTGACCGTGCGCACCGTCCGCCACCCGCGTCAGCGCTCTTCCGGCTCGGACCCGATCCGGTACGGCACCGGCTTGCCGTCCTCGTCCCGCACCTGGACCGGCTTGCCCTCGGCGTCCACGATCTTGCCGTCGACGATCTTGTCGCCGTCCTTGAGCCGGGAGAAGGCCTTGAGGTCGGAGTAGTCGATCACCCGGGTCGCCGTCGCGAACACCGACGGGTCGCTGCCCGCCTTGGCCGGCTTCAGGTGGTTGAACAGCAGGTTCAGCACGACGGCCATGAGCGCGGCGGAGCTGATCCCCGAGTGGAAGATCGTGCCGACCCACGCCGGGAAGTGGTGGTAGAACTCCGGCGCCGCGATCGGGACCATGCCCAGCCCGACGGAGGCCGCGACGATCACCAGGTTCATGTTCCCGTTGTAGTCCACTTTGGACAGCGTCTTGATACCGGACGCCGCCACCGTGCCGAACAGCACGAGACCGGCGCCGCCCAGCACCGGGTACGGGATCGCGGCGACCACCCGGCCGAGCACCGGGAGCATGCCGAGGACCAGCAGGATCACGCCGCCTGCGGTCACCACGAACCGGCTCCGGACGCCGGTGATCGCGACGAGACCGACGTTCTGGGCGAACGCGCTCTGCATTAACCCGTTGAAGACCGGCGCGACCGCCGAGGACGCCATGTCGGCGCGCAGCCCGTCGCCGATCCGGCGTTTGCCGACCCGCGTGCCGACGATCTCCCCCACCGCGAGCATGTCGGCCGTGGTCTCGGTGAGGGTCACGAGCACGACGATGAACATCGACACGATCGCGGCGACGTCGAAGGTCGGCGCGCCGAAGCCGAACGGGGTCGGCACCGCGAAGATCGGACCGTCCCAGACCTGCGAGAAATCGGCCTTGCCCAGCACGGCGGCCAGCACGGTGCCGACCACGATCGACAGGAGGATCGAGAGCCGGGAGATGGCCGGGACGGCGACCTTGCTGAGCAGCAGCACGATCGCCAGCGTCATCGCGGCCAGCCCGATGTTGGAGACCGAGCCGAACTCCGGCGCCTTGGTGTTGTCGCCCATCGCCCACTGGGCCGCGACCGGCATCAGGCTGAGCCCGATCACCGTGATCACCGTCCCGGTGACCACCGGCGGGAAGTACTTCACCAGCCGGGAGAACACCGGCGTGATGAGCAGGCCGAGCACCGCGGACGCGATCACCGAGCCGAACACGGCGGGCAGCCCGCCGTCGGCCACGATCGCGGTCATCGTCGCCACGCCCGCGAAGGAAGTGCCCTGGACCAGCGGCAGCCGGGAGCCGAAGAACGGGATGCCGAACGACTGCAGGATCGTCGCCAGGCCACCGATGAACAGGCACGACGCGACGAGCAGCCCGATCTCGGCGGTCGAGACGCCCGCGGCGCCGCCGATGATCAGGGGCGGCGCGATGATCCCGCCGTACATCGTCAGGACGTGCTGGATGCCGTAAGTGAAACTCCTGCCGATCCCGAGCCGTTCGTCCTCGGGCCTGCCGCTCGCGGCCGCTTCGGCCCGCGTCCTCTTCACCATGGATCCGCCTCTCGATAGAAGCGAGCGATGCCGGGCAATTTCAATCTGCGGAGGTTAACTTCCGCATGGCAGAACTCGCAAGACCCTGCCCGTACGGGTCGCCCTCCCGGCAGGCGGGCAAAGATCCTTTCCTCACAGCGGGACCGCGGCGCGGCGATGGCAGGAAGGCATCGAGAAGGGCGACTGGGCCGCGGTCGCGATGGGCGCTCGACGCCCTGACCGGCGACGCCGATCAGATCAAGGCACAGGCCGAGACCTGGTCCAACATCGCCAAGGAACTCGGCGCCATCGGCACGGATCTGACCGACCTGGTCAAGGCCGACCTGCGGACGTGGGCGGGCGACGCCGCGGATCGCTACCGCGAACGGTCCCAGGACACGGTCACCGTGCTCACCGCCGCGCAGAAGGGGTGCGAGGGAGCCTCCAGCGGGGTCAAGACCGCGGGCGAGGTCGTCGCCGCCGTCCGCACCTGGTCCGCGACATCATCGCCGAACTCGTCGGCCACCTCATCAGCTGGGCACTGCAGGTGCTGTTCACCCTCGGCATCGGCCTGACCTGGGTGGTGCCGCAGGTGGTGACCGCGGTCGCCAAGACCGCTTCGAAGATCGCCGGCCTCACCACCAAACTCGTCAAGGCGCTCAAGGGCCTGATGCCGCTGCTCAAGCGGGCGAACACGCTCTTCGACGACGCCGCCAAGGCCCTGCGCAAGCTGCAAGGCGGCAAGGTGGACGCCCCGCCGCCGCCCAAGACCAGGGGCGGCAACGATCGCGGCCTCGACGAGGGCACCACCAGCTCCAGCGCCGACGGCAACGGCAAGCCGGGCGGCGGCGACGACGGCACCACCAACGACAAGAGCACCAACACCAAGAGCGACAACGACCAGACGAACACCAGCGGCACCGGCGGCGGCGGTGCCCGCGACCGGGGCGGCAGCACCTACACCACCAAGAAGGACGGCAACGGCGACCGCTCGACGTCCTCGGATTCCAAGAACTACTGCGGTGACCCCGTCGACGTCGCGGCCGGCGAAGTCGTCATGAAGCAGATCGACGTGACCCTGCCCGGCGACGCGGGCGATCTCGAACTCTCCCGCACCCATCTGTCGTCCTACACCGCAGGCCGCTGGTTCGGTCCCTCTTGGACGTCCACAGTGGACCAACGGTTGGCGAACTTTTGTCCACAGTGGACGAACTCGGCCGGGAGACGGGCTACGAGTACGACGAGGACTGCGCGCTGGTCGCGGTCCACCGTCCCGGCGGATCGACGGTGCTGCTGACGCACACCGACGGCGAGGTCCGGCTGTCGGCGGGGGACGTCCGGCGGACGGTCCCCGCGTTCGACCCGGCCACCACCCTGGGCGACGGCGACGTGCTCGTCCGCCGGACATCGTCCGGTGTGGACAGTGAGTGGCGGTTCACCGGGGAAGGACTCCCGCGGTCGCTGCGGATCGTCGGGCACGAAGTCGAATTCGGCTACGACGACGCCGGACGGGAGGTCACGCGCAGCGTCGACGGCACCGTGGTGCTCCGGCGGCGCTTCGACGCGGAAGACCGCCTCGCCGAAGAACACATCGCGGGCATCGGGCCGCGCGTCTACGGCTACCGGCCGGACGGCAGGCTCGCCGCCGTCGACGACGCCATCCGGCCTTGGCAGCTCACCTACGACACCGCGGGCCGGGTCAGCGAGGCGCGCGGGCCTGCCGGGGTCGAACGGTTCACCCACGACGCCGCGGGAGCCATCGTCCTCGGCGAAGGCGTCTACAGCGGCGACGAGCGGGGCCGGGTCATCGGGGACCAGTCCTGCGCCTACGAGTGGGACCACCTCGACCGTTTGCGCTCCGTGCGCACCCCCGAAGGCGCGCTCTGGACCTACCACTACGACCCGCTCGGGCGGCGGTTCGCCAAACGCCGCTGGCTGCTCGATCCGGAAGGGGAAGCCGAGCTCACGCACGACGTCCGGTTCCTGTGGAGCGGGATGAACGTGGTCGAGCGAATGGATTACGACCCCGCCGACGAGTCCTACCGGCTCCTGACCTGGGAACGCTACGACGACGACCGCCCCGTCGTGCAGATCGAGCGCACGGGCGCCCTCGAAGACGCCGTGTTCCGTGCCGTGATCACGTCGCCCGCGGGGACGCCGACCGAGCTACTCGACGAACACGGCACGCTGGTCTGGCAGGACAGCAGCAGTTTCTGGGGCGTGCCGTTGCCCGGCGCCGACATCGCGTCGATGCCGCTGGCGTTCCCCGGCCAGCAGCGCGACGAGGAAACCGGGCCGCGCTACAACGTCTTCCGGTACTACGACCCCAGGACGTCGCGCTATCTCAGCCAGGACCCGCTCGGCCTCGTCCCACCCTGCGGGAAGAGCGGTCCGGGAAACCAGCAGCGGCCCCAGCGGGCAGCCTCAGCCACTGCGAAGGAGCCCGCGGAAGCCTCCCATCGACGTCGACAAGATGTCGAAGGAGGAGTTCGAGAAGTTCAAGCCGAAACTCGACCAGATCCTGAAGGCGGACAAGCACTTCTTCTGGTCCGGCGGTACCAAGATCGCGAAGCAGAACGGCGGCAACACCCTCGAGGGCAACAACATCAAGATGCCCGGGTGGATCAACGATCCCAACGACCCGAGGAAGCCGCTCGTCCAGGAGAAGTGGGACTACGTCTCCGAAACCTTCGCCAAGAACTCCAACAAGGACACACACGTGGTCTTCCCCTACTGGCCGGGCAAGGGGAACGACATCTACCCGCATCGCCGCGAGGACAACGTGTTCGACGTGACCGAGTACCCGAGGCTCGAATCGATGGGGATCGACCACATCACCAAGCACAACGCGGAGACGGGGCACACGCGCCCGTACCGGCACACCAAGTGACGTTGCCGCCGCTCGCCTGATTTGGTATACCAAAGAGGGTTCGTCGAGAAAGGTGTCCCCGTGTTGATCCGTGACGTCCGCCCGTGGGGTGGACAGCGCAGCGAGGTCGAGGTGGCCGACGGCCGGATCACCGCGGTACGACCGCACGATCCCGACGCCACGCCGTCACCGGACACGGTGGAGGGGCGCGGGCGGCTGCTGTTCCCCTCGTTCAGCGACGTGCACGTCCACCTGGATTCGACGCGTATCGGCCTGCCGTTCCGGCCGCACACCGGCGCGCCGGGTGTATGGGCGATGATGCTGAACGACCGCGAGAACTGGCGAAAAGCCGAGGTCCCGCTACCCGAACGCGTCATCGGGACGCTGGAGCGCATGATCGCGAACGGCACCACCCGCGTGCGCACCTACGCACAGGTGGACGTCGACTGCCGGCTTGAGAAGCTCGACGCCGTCCTCGCCGCGAAGGAGCGCTTCGCCAAGCAGGCGGACGTCGAGATCATGGCGTTCCCGCAGGCCGGGATCCTCCGCGAACCCGGCACCGTGGACGTGCTGGAGGCCTCGCTGCGCTCGGGCGCCACGGTCGTCGGCGGGATCGACCCGTGCTCGCTGGACAAGGACCCCAAGGGACATCTCGACGTCGTGTTCGGGCTCGCCGAGAAGTACGGCGTCGAGGTGGACATCCACCTGCACGAACCCGGCCACCTCGGCCTGTTCTCGACCGAGCTGGTGATCGAACGGGTCCGCGCGCTGGACATGCGCGGCAAGGTCACGATGTCGCACGCGTACGAACTGGGCTCGATCTCGGAATCGGTGAGCCGTCGCCTGATCGACACGTTCGCCGAACTGGACATCGCGATGGCGACCGTCGCGCCGTCCACCGACGGACAGCTGTCGCTCGCGGACCTCACGACCGCGGGCGTGCGCGTCGGTCTCGGCGAGGACGGCCAGCGGGACTACTGGAGCCCGTACGGCAACTGCGACCTGCTCGACCGCACCTGGCAGCTGGCCTTCACCAACGGCTTCCGCCGCGACGACCTGATCGAGATGGCGCTGGCCGTCGCGACGATGGGCGGCGCGTCGATCATGAGCCACGACGTCCCGCGGCTGGCGGGGATCACCGACCGGCCGGGGGTGGCCGTCGGCGACCGCGCCGACCTGGTGCTGGTGGACGGCGAGACCCCGACGAGCGCGGTGATGGACCGCGGCAAGGACCGCACGGTGCTGCACGACGGCGTCGTCGTGGCGGACGGGCTTTCGGTGCTCGGGTAAAGCGCTGGCGCGCGATCGCGGCCGCTGTTACCTTGCCGGAGGCCGTGCGAGCGAACGAGGAGGTGGTACCCGTGGACATTGCGACCAGGGTGCTCCCCTCAGGGGTCACGGTCGGGCGATAGGTCGTCCGGGAGCGCCGTTTTCACGAGCACTCCCGAAAGGCACGACCTTGCACTTCACTTCCGAACGACGCCTCGACGACGTCCTCGAGCGCGAATTCACCCTCGGCGACATCCCCGGAATCCTGTGGACGCCCGAATCGGCCGCACCGGCTCCGCTGATCTTGATGGGTCACCCCGGCGGACTCGGCAAGATGCACCCGCGGCTAGCAGCCAGGGCCAGGGCCTGCACGGCGGCGGGCTACGCCGCGGCCACCATCGAACTCCCCGGCGCCGGTGACCGGCCCCGTTTCCCCGCTGTCGACGAAGCCCGCGCCGACCTGCAGCGTGCGCTCAAGGCCGGCGAACCGGTCACCGGCGACATCGTCGACCGGCTCGTGCTCCCGCTGGTCGAAACGGCGGTCCCGGAATGGCGGGCCACCTTGGACGCCCTCCTCGGGCTACCCGGAATCGGTGGCCCGGTCGGGTTCTCGGGCGGGGTGATCGCCATCGCCACCCGGCTCGCAGTGGTCGAGCCTCGCGTCGAGGCAGCCGTCCTGTTCGCCGGGAGCTATGTGCCTCGCAGCATCCTCGAAGAGGCCCGGCAGGTCACCATCCCGCTGCTGGTCCTGCTGCAGTGGGACGACGAAGGGAACGACCGGCAGCACGCCCTCGACTTGTTCGACGCCTTCGGTTCGCGGGAGAAGACGTTGCACGCCAACATGGGCGGGCACACCGGCGTCCCGCACTTCGAAGGAGACTCCGCGGGCCGGTTCTTCACCCGGCACCTGAAGTAACCCGATGTCGATTTCCGGGTGCGGCGTTCGTGGGGTAGTCGAGCGGTCGCCGCGAGGGCGCCGTCACGACCACAGGAGACACGATGTCGCACCCGGAACCCGTCGCCCGCCGCATGTACGACCTGGTCGAGCCCATCGGTCTGATCCCCTACTTCGCCGACGAGTCCGACGAGGCGCTGATGGCGCTCGGCCTCCGCAACCCGTGGGACGCCTACTTCGCCGGGCGGGCCGCGCCGTTCGGCCGGTCGGTGCCCGCCGAGGTGATCCACGCGATCTTCTACAACTTCGCCCCGGGCGAGGTGGCACGCCATCTCCCGAAGGTCTGGGAGCTGACCACGCCCGAGGCGGCACTGGCCGCCCGCGAGCGGGGATGCGTCGCGGGGATGCGGCGGATCCTCGGTGACCTCGCCGACGACCCCGGCGTCACGCGCGCCGGCGAACTCCTGCTGAAGGCGGCGACCAGTGCCCCCGTGGAGGGACGCGCCCTCTTCGCCGCCGTCCGAACGCTTCCGGTCCCGCAGGAGCCCGTGGCACGGCTGTGGCACGCGGCCACCCTGTTACGTGAGCACCGCGGCGACGGCCACACCGTCGCTTTGCTGGCCGAGGGCATCGGCGGGACCGAGTGCCACGTGCTCCACGCGCTGTCCGTCGGCATACCCGCGCGCGAGTTCGGCCGGGTCGGCCATCTCCCCGCCGCGCAGCTGGCCGCGGTCGTGGACGGGATGCGCGACCGCGGCCTGATCGGGTCCGACGGCCGGCTCACCGACTCCGGCCGGGCCACGAAAGAGCGCGTCGAGGCGATCACCGACCGGCTCGCGGAGGCGCCTTACAACGCCTTGAGCCCCAGCGAACTCGAGAACCTCGTCGACGACCTCGAACCGATCTCGGCCGCCATCCGAGCCACCATCCCGTGGTAGTCACCGGACGCGATAACGCCGGTGGGTGGCGACGCCCGCGACAGCTTCACCCTGGGGAACGAGCTCGCCCACGTGCCCGGCGAACACGGAGGTTCCCTGCCCCAGCACCACGGGGGCGAGGTGGAGGAAGACCTCGTCGAGGAGGCCCGCGGCCAGCAGCTGCCCGGCGACGTCGGCGCCCATCACAAGTACGTCCTTGTCCCCCGCGGCGTCCTTGGCACGGCGGACCGCGGCCTCCAGCCCGTCGAAGGCGAACGTGCCACCGTTGTCGCCGAGGAGGTCTTCCCTGGTCCGATGGGTGACCACGAAACTGGGGACACCCGGCCACGGAGTCCCGCCCCACGGCCGCAACCCGAGGTCGAAGGTGCGCCTGCCGATGACGGTCGCCCCGACCATCGCGTTCACCTCTTCGAAAACGCGGGCGTCGGGGCCTCCCCCAGCCATCCATTCATGCAGGCGTTCCCCGCCGTCGCCCATGGGCTCTTCGGCCCGGACGTTCGGCCCGGCGGTGAAGCCGTCCAGCGACATCGACACATCCAGCACCACCTTGCTCATCGCAAGGCCTCCTTCGCTCCTGTGGCGCCACTGTCCGGCGCTTTCAGGAGGGAGTCGGAGCGGGCTCGGCCGTCTCGACAGCCACGCACGAACGCCCTTGCCCGATCCGGACAAGGGCGTTCACAGCCTGGGGTTTTCAGTCGTCGGCGCGGAGTTCGGCGTTAAGACGCTGAGCTTCGTGGAGCTGGTCTTCGAGGGTGACGATGCGGCAGGCGGCCTCGACGGCGGTGCCCTGATCGACCAGTTCCCGCACCCGGGCGGCCAGGCGAAGCTGGTGCCGGGAGTAGCGGCGGTGACCGCCGGCGGAACGCTGCGGGGTGATCAGACCGGCCTCGTCGAGGCTGCGAAGGAAGCCCTGGGTGGCGCCGAGCATGTCGGCGGCCCGGCCCATCGTGTAGGCGGGGTAGTGCTCGTCATCGAATTTGTCGGCCCCGTCGGGCGCGGCCGGTCCGTTTTGGTCAGGGATCATTCCACCTCCACATCACAAAGGACCCCGCGTACAGCGCTTCGGTGATCTCGACGTCTCCGGCGAAGCTGCCGATGTTCNCCGCGACGCGGCCGCCGTCCTCATCGGCGGGGTCGGCGCCGAGTTCACCCGGGGTCCTCAGGGTTAGGTTTCACCATTGTCAACCGACGTGACCGCCGGCCTCTTGCACCCGCGTCCGCTGGGAAGCCGGACCTCGCGGGGATCGCTCATTCGTGACCGCGAACCACCTCCGAACTCGATGGAACTACGGCACCCGCGCGGCGCTGTCCTGCCGCTGCGGGCGATCCAATGATGTTGCCGTTCCCTTCTTTCCTGTGTTCTCACCTTGCTGGGTACTGCTACTTCACCTGCTGCGAACGCCAACGACGGGAACCCTTCCACTGATCGGTCCCAGCACGCTGACGCCGCTGGCCACTGCCCGGAGCCCCGTCACTGATCGGCTCCGGCCACCTGACCGTTCCTGCAACTGCACTACTGACTACAACTTCGTGTTCTTCACGGGCGCGCTTACTCCGCCCGCGTCCTGCGTCCGATCACCGTCCGGAACCTGTTCCTTGATCGGCCCCGTACCGCCTGACCGGCTTGTCTCACCTCGCGGGCAGTTACGTCATCTCCCGCGCCTGCTTGACGTTGTCTTCTCGGTACAAGGAGAACATTACACACACCCGGCGTTGAATGTCTACCCCAGTCAGCATAGATTTTCTGAGGCGCGTCGGACGGGTGAAGACAGAAGGGGCAGGCGACCATGAGTGACGACCTCACCGGGGATTCGCTCGACGAGCGGTACGGCCTGGCTGTGGTGCGTGACCTGGAGGAGTACGCCGAAGCCCTCTCCCGGCTGGTCGAGCAGGGGCTCCAGGACCGGCGCGCGCCACTGCTCTCCGAGGCCGAGGCCTACGCGGCGGCGGAGCTACTCGCCCGGTTCGCGCTCGATGAACCTTGGAGCGCCTTGAACCAGCTGGCCGCCACTCTGGCCAGCCGGATCTACAACCGGCTCGGCGCCTGACACGGCCAAGCTCAGCGACCGACGGCGATCTCTCGCTCCACACTCGCCGGCTTCTCCGGTATCGCGCACGTGGTACGCACCGCCGGCACGCCGTGAAACTCCCCGTCGACGTGGATGAGCAGCCCCCTGCAGATCGCCGGTCTCGGCCTGCCTGAACGCATTCCCTCTGGCGAGCCGGTGACTGGAGACCTGCTTTCACCGCGGTCGAAGATGAAGCCGTTCCCTACCCTTGCCGGAGAACCGCGAAGGCGATGATGTTGTCACGATAGCTGCGCACCGTGCGGTCGAAGCCGCCGCCGCAAGTGATGAGCCGCAGCTGAGGATCGCTGGTGTCACCGTATACGGCGTCAGTCGGGAACTCGTCCTTGTCGACCTGCATGACCCGGGTGACGACGAAAGTGAGCACCCGCCCGTCCGCGCGAGAGACGACGACGTGGTCCCCTGCCTGCAACTCTTTGAGCCGGTAGAAGATCCCCGGTTGTCGGTTGCCGTCGACGTGACCCACGATCACGGCCGGGCCGATTTCGCCGGGTGACGCACCCTCCGCGTACCACCCCGCCTGCATCGGCCGGCTGACCGGGGGCACCTGCAGGGTGTTGTCCTGGTTGAGCCCGAGGGGCACCAACGTGGATTTCGCCCTGATCTTGGGGATCTCGACGAGAACCGGATCCGAGCGCGGCAGCGCCGTGGCGGCGGGAGGAGCGCTCGCCGCCGGCGGCGGAGCCGATGTGGTCGTGCTGCCGGGTACGGCCTGTTCCCGTCCGCCCGTGAGGACGAAGGTCAGCCCGGCCAGGACGGCGAGCAGGACGCCTGTCAGGAGCAGGAGTCCTCGATGACTGCGGGCCCAGCCGGGCTTTCCCATTTCGTTTCCTATCCGACCGCGGTGCCGCCCCCGCCGGTCTCGACTCCGCCGGAGGGGACCTTCGGTTTGGTCGTGGTCTTGGATGTCGTCGGCGGCGCCGTCGGCGATTTCGACGTCGGTGTGGTCGCGGTGGGGCCAGTGGGCTTGGTCGTCGTGGTCGGCCCGGTGGTGGTCGGGGCGGTGGTCGTCGGAGGCTGGGCGGCCCCGACCGGCACGGCGAACAGCAGACCGCCGGCGAGCGTCGCGGCAGCCGCGGCACAGGTGGTCATGATGGAAGGTTTTCGCATTGATCGGACCTCGTTTCGCTCGACACTCTTCAGGTGAGCCGATTGCGTATCCGGACCAATTCACCCTGTCCCACAAGGGATCGAGCGAGAAGGGAAGAAGGTCCCGCCCTCCCGGGCGCAGGTCTCTTGACAAGCGCTCATGGCGGACGACGACTATCGCCTCCGTCGCTCAGCCCTCGAAATCGACCGGCGTCGGTGGCCGCGCCGTTCCGGAACGGACAGGTGTGCGCACGAAGACATGACATCGTCTCGACAGCTGAACTCCCTGCTGGGGCAACGACACTCGGCGGAGTCGGAGTCAGGAGGCCGGCCTGCTCAGTCTTCGGACAAGTCGGCTTCCGGCGGATACACCCAGGTGATGCCCAGCGATCCCAGGCCGCGACCGATCAGGTCCTGCCGGACTTGGTGTGTGGTGCATCCGCCGTAGACCAGGTGGGTCAGCCGCATCCGCTTCGGATCGCGGGTGGGTTCGGCCATCAAGCTGAGCACGCCATCACCGCATGGGTGATGTTCAACGTGCTCATGTGG
The DNA here is from genome assembly GCF_037997115.1 of Amycolatopsis coloradensis. Taxonomy (NCBI): domain Bacteria; kingdom Bacillati; phylum Actinomycetota; class Actinomycetes; order Pseudonocardiales; family Pseudonocardiaceae; genus Amycolatopsis; species Amycolatopsis coloradensis. The sequence goes on along the minus strand of NZ_CP150484.1, from coordinate 2,361,497 downwards.
TCCGGCGTACTCCGCCTCGATCATGGCCTCGTAGGCGCCGAGTCCGTCCTCGGACAACGCCGCGTACAGCTCATCGACCAATACCTTCACCTGCGGCAAGTGATCCCGATGGTGGGTGATCAGGTTGCTCCGCCGCCAACTGCCCTCGTCATGCGATCTCCAAGACACGGACTCTCCCTCGTCCAGTGCTGCACGCAGCCCGCTAACCGTGACACGGGATTCTCTGTCTCAGAAGGGACTTTCGGCAGGGAGCGGCCGATCGAAGGTCCTCTTCGCGGCGACGGCCATGGGATAACCCCGCGAGATCCTGCCCGGGTGAAGCCGCGGCGCCGTTCGGGTCCTCGGACGAGTTTCACGTATTCGGGATGCGTCAGGGAAATGCGGTCCAGGCACCCACGTCCGCAAAGTGGCTTGTGAGAGTGCGTGATCGCCACATGCACACCACGAGGGGCAGGAGGTCGTAGTCCGCCCTGGCATATCGTCGAGCAACGCGGCATGCTCCTGCCCCTGACGCCCCGCCTCGGTGGAATCACGCGGATCGCGCGTATGAGAGCCCATCAGCGTCACCACGACGCGACCGTTCGGAGTTTCGTGAACGAGACCTGGTGACCGGCACGACAGCGAACGCGAAGCAGCCATGCCGTACACAGTGGACCTCGCGCCAGAAGTAGCTCGACCGACGGGATGCGGGACCCGAACAACGTCCTGCGGGTCATCCGGGAGATTCGCGGCGGGGAGGACTTCCTGTGAGTCACCTCGCACACCTTCCGGAAGACGACGACGACCGCCCTGGACGACGCGGGGGTGCCGACGCGGCTGATCGCGGACCAGCTCGGCCACTCGCGGGTGTCGATGACGCAGGACAACTACCTGGAGCGGAAGACGGTCGACCCGGCCACGGCAAAGGCCCTGGAAGGGCTCCTGGATAAACCCGTTCGATCCAAACCCGGGGAGATGATCTTGGTCTTGGGTGGCCACAACGCGTGGACCAGGCGAAAGAGTGGGCCGCCTGGGGCTCGAACCCAGAACCTACGGATTAAAAGTCCCCTCCGCCACTGTGCCAGGCAGTGCCGCGAGGTGTCGGATTTCGACCATTCGTGCAGGTCAACGCGGACATCGCAACTGAACCGGGTGTCAGGCTGTATCAGGTCGTGCCGGGCTCTACGTCAGCAACGGAGCCCAATCGGAGACGGCGTGATCCCCCGACGCTCCACTCTTCCAACACTAAGGCCGGCTACTGAGGAGCTTCGCCAGTTCGCCCGTTACGTGGAGAACCGAGGCATCATTCGTCCGGATAGATCCTCACCGGCCGCGGACGGCCGACCCTGCCGTTCACGGCATGTCCGTGTCCGTGCTCCTGTCTTTGTGCTGCCTCGGACACGTCATTCCCATCGAGACCATTGCGTCTCGCGGCCTTGCCGGCAGGCAATTGAGCGCCATGCCGTGCTCAGGTCCGATCAGAGACCGGATGGCTCGCTCAACCTCGGACGCTACAGCCTGCCGCCGAGAAGCCGCGCCAGCGAGGCATACCCGGGGATATTGGCGGCCATGGGACTACCGGCAAGCGTCAAGTGCGCGATCCGAACCTCACCGTGGCTCCGCTTCACGGTTACGACCAGGGTGTCGAGGTCCTCGCTCCGGCACCACATCGCCGCTTCCCCAGCGCCCGCCAGCGGCTGAGCCTGCCCCTCACCCAGACAGTTCTGCTCGGCAACGGCGAGCGCGCTCTCCGGCGCCGCCTCACCCTTGATCGCGGTCACCATCAAGCTACCGACGCCAGACCCATCATCAACACGACTGAACTCGCAACCATAGGCAACGCTCCGCTCCCCCTCCACCGGCTTCTCCTCAACCGACCGGTAGGCGGCCTTCGACTCCAGGGCCCTTTGAAGCTCATCGGCGCCAAGGAAGCCGCAAGCCGCGGAAACCACTTCCGGCGAAACCACCGGATCCCAACTCGGAGACGGAGCCGAGACCGAACCGACCGGGTTCGTCACCACGCTCCCCGATCCGATCGAACATGAGCAGCACAACATCACCGGCAACAGCCAAAGCCTACGCAAGCGGTTCAAACTAGACCCATCATCAAGCGTCTTGATAGCCAAGTGCTTAAGTTTGACTCAGCGGCGATCAACGCCATTTGATCGTATTCTCGCCAAGATTGCATCCCGAAAACGCGGCTGAGCTATTTAATGCATCACATATCATTGGGAATAATCCACTGGCCGGCATCTTCGAACGCCTCACACCCGTCATGTTCAGATCGCGCAGTCCCATCCAGCGAAGAGTTGGCATTGGCGCAAACCCCGTAATCGTTCCCAAATGCCCCCGCCAGCGGAAACCAGAATCTACAACCGCCACACTGCTCGTCATACCACTCATCCCGATAGGAGTCATCCCACGTTTTTCGATTACGTCGCTCAAGCCACCGCTTATTGATGATTGATAATTCTTTTTCACTTGACCCTACATGCTTATCAAATGACATTACTTTCCATTCAACACGCGCAAAATGCTGTCAAGACTGCCGACTCGCTGATCGATCTGGATTGCCAGATCGCCAAATCCTCCATCCAACTGCCTGCCCCTGTCGTGAGTGAGCACCCGGGCTCCAGTCTGGTTCGCCACTTGCTTGAGCTCGGAGTCAAGCGCACCCGTGATGCCCATCTCTTTCACGCTGCGAGCATCATATCCGTTGTTCCGGAGCCCCTGTGCGATCGCCTCCGGATGCTTGATATTCTCGTCGACGATAATCCGCTGACCTTGCCCGGTGAATCCAGCACGCTTCGCCACAAGGTCCCTGAACGCCGGCGATAAACTCGCCAGCTCCTCTCCCGTAGCAGAACCAACCGTAACCCGGCTCGCTCCGCTTCGACCAAGACCCCCGCCGGCAACGAGACCCATCAAAGCACCGAGCGCCCCGTGGACAGTGTCAGCAATTCCTGCCGCACGTGCACATTCATTGAAGTTATCCACACAATATGTGGCCGCAATCAGCTTGGCGCCTTCTACGTCATTCTGCGTCTCTGGCGCAAGAAGATGGTCGCGGGCTTTTTCGCAAGCCAACTTGCCAAAGCAGATATTGGTATCTGGATCAACGTTCGGCGGCATCGGGAAGTTCCAGTATTCGAGCGTGCTCATGTTGAGCACCTTGTCGAATTCGGCAAATACCTCGCCGCGCTTTTTTGAACTCGGAGAGTTCTTCTTTGTCCAATCCTCCCGAGCCTTCTTCTTTGACTTACCGCCACCTTTTTTTACATCCATTTGATCCAGCTGGCCGGGGGAGTACTCACCGTGGAGGTGGTTTCCGACGTTGGGGTCGATTCCGCAGTCGCCTCGCCAGCCGACGCAGTAGCCGGGGTGGTCCTCAGGCGCGAGTCCGGAGGGGTCGCTGAGGGCGATCGGGTTGTTGTTGGCGTAGTTGTAGCCGTTGATCTGCTGCGGGCTACTGGGGTTCATGAGCGGGTCAACGGAGATGAACCGGCCGAGATCTGCGTCGTAGCTGCGAGCCCCGAGTGTGGTCAACCCGGTGGAGGCGTCGATCGTGCCGCCGACGAAGCCGCGCTCACCAGGCATACCGGCGCTCGGACCACGCTCGGCTCCGAACGGGGTCTGTCGGCGTTGCTTGATCGTGAGGTCACTGGCGTTGATCGCGACCTGTGTGGTGCCTTGGTGGTCGCCGGCGAGCCAGGTCAGGGCACCGCTCTTGCGCATCGCGATGGTCAGGCCACCGTGGCTGTAGTACCTGGTGGTGGTCGCGTTGCCGCTCGCTTTGTCGAGGCGGACTTCCTGTGGCCCGAGGTAGAGGGTGGTGCCGGTGGGGTCGCGGCGGATGAGCCGGTTGCCGTCGGCGTTGTAGAGGAAGGTGGTGTCGGCGGTGCCGTCGGTGACCTTCTCGAGCTTGTTCTCGACGTTCCAGTCGAGGTTCTGCTGTCCGGCCGTGCCGGGGCGGGTCTTGGTGTTGCCGAGTTCGTCGTAGGTGTACTGGGCTGTCTTGGTACCAGCCGGTCCTTCGGAGGTGACGGCGTTCAGCAAGTGCGGCTTCGGCGTACCGGGTGCGGCGTAGCTGTACTTGCGGGTGATGTCGCCGCTGGCGACATGCTGGGTGTCGCCGATCCGGTTCCCGGACTTGTCGTAGGCATAGGACTGCCAGTACGGGGCCGGACCGCCGAGACCGTTGACCGCGGGTGCCGTGCCGCAGTCTGCGTTGGCGGGTGTCCAGGCTTCGGTGAGGCGTTGGAGGTAGTCGTAGCCGAAGCACTGTTTGTCCGCGGGCTGCCCGATCGGGGAGTTAGAGATCGAAGTGATGTTGCCCGCGGGGTTGTAGTTGTAGTGGGTGTCGGTTTGCATCGGCTGCGGTACCTCGGCATCGACGATCGTGCGGTCGAGCCGGCGGGTGTTGGTGTCGTAGTAGAAGGACAACCACGCGCGCTTCCCGTTGGTGGCAGTGCTGCTTGAACCACCGAGATGAAGGCGTTGTGGTTCGCCGTAACGGGTGTATTCGGTCTGGGACACGTAGGTTTGGAAGTCGTCGTCAACGCCGCCATCGGCGGTGAGGACGTTGTTCAGTTCGTCCTGGGTGTAGGCGATGGTCTCGGGCGAGAGGTCGCCCGCCTTCGGGTAACCGACGGCGCCGAGGCTTCCGTCTTCCTTGTATGACAGAGATGTCTGGTAGGTGCCGGCCAGCTTCGGCCCCTCGATCGGCGGAATGATGATCGATTGCGCCAAAGGCCGGTACAGCGGATCGTAGACGTTGACTTTGTTGATGTAGGCGTTGCCGTCGACCCAGCGTGTGGACGATGCGAGTTGCCCGATGCCCTTGGGAGCGGTGTCGTAGGCCCACTCGCTGAGCTTGGTGCCGGCGAGGCTGTCTTTGAAGACGCCGGTCTTGCGGCCGAGTTTGTCGTAGCGGAACGCGAGTGTGACGTTGCGTGCATCGGTGCTCGAAGTCTGCTGGTTCAGCTTGTTATAGGTGTAGGTCGTGGCGCCACGGTCAGGATCGTCGGTGCGGATCAGCGAACCGTGGATGTCGTAGGTGTAGGACCAGCGATTGCCGCTGGAGTCGGTGAGTGCGGCGAGTTTGTCCGAGTTGGTGTACTCGTACTTGGTTTCGTCGTAGGCATCGGTCGGTTGTGCACCGTGGTGCTGCCGGAGAGCGCGGGTCCGGCCGCGGGCGTCGGTGATCGTCGTAGTCGCGCTGCCGCCTTCCGGCGGCGTGACGCTGACCGAGTCACCGCCATAGGTGGTACTGGTACGCCATTCCGTGGCTCCGCCCCGGTAGATGGAGGCGATCGCGCGCCCGGCGCCGTCGAACTCTGTGACGGTCAGACCGGGTACTTCGGTGTCGCTGGCCACCCAGAGAGAGGTGTCGACTGGCTGGTCGTTGTAGAACGGCTGTGTCGTCTTGTAGGCGCGCCCTTGTGAGTCGTACCGCGTATCGACCAGCAGCCTGCCCCCTCCAGGAGCGGGCGCCTGGACCTGCCGGGTCCGGTAGAGACCATCGAGGATGGTGGTCGAGGTGACGTAGTTGCTCTTGGGGCCGAACCGCATCGACGTGATCGAGCTCGGCGCGTTGTTCCGGACGTCGTAGGTGAAGCGTGCGCTGGGTTCGGTGGAATGGTCTGCCCGGGGCCGGTTGGGCTGCCAGACTTCAGCTTTACGGCCGAGCGCGTCGTAGCTGATCTCCATGACTCGGTTGTTGGGGTCGGTGATCGTCCGCGCGGATCCCCAGGCCGGCTCGTAGACGGTCGTTGTCTTGTGCCCCAGTGCGTTGGCGGTGACAAGCTGGGTCACCGGACCGCCGGTGGCCGGGGTGTAGGTGGAGGTGGCGGTGTTGCCGTCGGCGTCGGTGATTTCGATCGCGCGCCCGTAGACGTCGCGCTTTGTCTTGGCGACGGTGCGGTAGGCCGGCGTGGAACCGTTGTAGCCGTCGACCTCTTCGGCCAGCGTGACGTCGCCTACCGTGGGCGGGATACCGGGTGCGAGCGTGTCATAGGACGACCGGACGTCGGAGATGGTGTCCCGCGGGTAGACCGGCGAGGCCCCGCACACCGTGGAGAGGGTCTCGACCCGTGACGGGAAGTTCAGCAGCCATCGGCCGGTGTTCTGGGCGTAGGTCGTGCTTGTGCAGCGCTCGTCCCCGGTGACGTTGAGGTCGCCGTAGTCGTTGACCTTGGTGGGCAGGCCGTTAGGGTCGTAGTCCGTGGTGGTTTTGGTGGTTCGCCAGCCGCCTGCCGCCAACGCGGTGAAGGAGCGCTGCGTTCCGGACCGGACTATGTAGGCCTTGTAAGCGCCGCGCGTCGCCGTGGGGCCTTGCCAGGTGGGTTCGGTGATCGTTTTGCCGACGACAGCGCCGGCCTCGCCGTTTTTGGTGAGGCTTTCCAGCTCGAGCCCCTGGAGCCAGTCCTCGTCGACGTGGGATCCGCCTTCGCTGTCCGGGACGCTGACGGGTCGTGTGCCGTTGTTGGGGAGTTTGTCGCCGTGCATGCCGCGGAAGTAGCGGGTTTCGCTGTAGCTGTTCGGCCCGCTGGGGTTGTCGGGTTTACCGGTACGGACGATAACTTTGCCGAAGCCGCGGAACTCGTTCCAGGTCTTGTCCTTCTCGGGCGCGAACTCGGATGTGGTGTAGTGCCACGCCGCACCCTCCGGGTACTCGTAGTTGGTGACTTGTTCGGAGCTGGTGCTCATCCAGTCGGACTGGACGACGGAGCCGACGACGTACTTGTGGAAGTAGTCGGTGCGTTCGGCGAAATCCCGTTTAGTCCACGTGACAGGGAAACAGCGCTTGGTGTTGGTCTCCGGCTTGTCCGGTAAGGACGTGGCGGAACAGTCTGCGGGTGCGTAGTTGACGGTGGTGACGCCACCGGCTTCGGAGACGATGGCGGAAATCCGGTACCGGTTGAGATAGCCGACGCCGTCGTCCTTCACGACCCGGTTCGGCAGCTTCTTGCCTTCGAAGGTGACCTTCGGCAGCGTGATGGGCGTGCCGACGTGACCGGTGTGCGTGATGGATTTGAGCCAGAGAGCGGCTTTGTTGCCGTCGCCCGGGTTCGGGAACTGTTGCTCGAGGGTCCAGCTGTCGACGTCGGTGTAGCCGGTGCCCGCGCGTACCTGGGTGGTGATCTTCGCGAGGCGTTTGGTCGACCAGAACGTCGGGCTGTAGTGATCCTTGCAGGTGGGCCCGTCACACCGGTCGGTCAGGGCGACATCGGGGAAGTTCTCGGTCTTGTCGAGGGTGCACACGCTGCCGGGGACGCACCGTTCCTCGGTCGTGAAGGTCACCTTCCCGGCTGCGGGTGCCGGGTCGCCTTCACGCAGACCGTACTGGATCTCTTTGAGCGTCCCACCGCGGACGTACGAGACCGCGGTGTCTTTGACGTTCTGCCCGTAGTTGTTGGTCTCGATGTCGTAGCTGTACAGGATCAGGTTCCCGTGCCGGTCGACGACCTTGTCCAGATTCCACCGGTAGGCCTGCGTGCAGGCGGAGTTGTCGAACTTGTTGTCCGCCGCGTGGCAGGGTTCGCCGGCGTCGTCGCCGTAGACGGGCACGGTCCAGGTCGACTTCGACGTCGGAGCGGACCCGAAGAAGTACTGAGTTCCGTCGACCGTGGTGATCTTCCAATACTCGCCGTCACGAGCACCATTGGGCGCACCGGTGAGGCGCTCGATGCGAGAGCCGTTGTCGCTCTTCTGGCGCCACACGTTCTTGCCGGTGTCATGGATGAGCATGCCGCCGGACCCGTTGTAGACGGCGGTCGCGTTGTCACTCTTCCAGCAGAGATCGCCGACCTTGGGCGGGATGGTTCCGCCTTCCTTGTCGTCTTGGCAACTGCCGTAAGTACGTTCGACGAAACCAGGGTGCAGGTCCCAGCCGTCACCGACCCACGACGCCTGGTTATTGGTGGCGCTAGTGCGTCCATCGACCGTCGACGAGTTGTAGGACAACGCCAGGTTCGGCTGCAGATCCCCAGGCGCGGGCGGCACGCGCAGAGGGTAGGACCAGGTGAAGTCACCGGTCTGCTTCGACACATCCCACGTCGCCGACGGCGAGAGGGACGTCGCGCTGCTGGTACCTCCGCCATCGGGCGTGGTGGAACCAGCGGGCTGGTTCCCGGTGAGTGCGGCTTTGCTCGCGTCGTCGAGCTCGCGGCCCTTCATAGTCTGCTTCGTCACCGGAGTCGAGTCGACTATCGGTGAGTCGACGCTCCAGCCGTTGGCCGCGTTCGCGACTTGCGAGGTGCTGACGCCGGTCACGACCAGCGAGCAGATCAGCGCCACGGTGAGGGTTCTCGAAGTGCGGCGTGTGGACGACTTGTGTCGCATCAGTTCTCCAGGCTGGACGCGGTGAGGTCCTCCCCAGCGCGGGGCTACCTCGTGTGCGGTGGACGATTCGCGGTGTGGGCTGGAGATCTAGCCGCCACCGACTGCCGATGGCCGTGCTGCGCCGGGCGTCGGTTCCGCACTGCTCGTAGCTGCGAAGACGGGTTCGACCCGGGGGATGTCGGCGAGGACGTAGCCGAGGAATCGGTCCTTGGGCAGGCCTTCGCAGTTGTCGTCGTCGCTGGTCATCGACTCGGTCCCGCTGCTGCCACATCGGTAGAGGGGTTTCGCGGTGGGGTCGTCGGGTTTCTGTGTCCAGAGATGGCCGATCGATTCGATGACGGTTTTGCCCTCGCAGGCGCTGTCGAGGGAGACGAAGTGGTCCGTGTAGTTCACACACGCGGCGAAGGGCTGCGTACCTTGCTGCGGAATCAGAGGAACGTAGCCATGGCGGAACTCCTTGTGATAGCCGGGCCGCGCTCCGTGCGCCGTACCGAGATGGTCGTAGGCATTGTCGTTGTAATACCGCACGAGTGGCGCGTAGGCGAGCGTGTACCCCAGCACTCCCAGTTGGGTCGCGCCTTCGCAATTCACGTCGCTACTGTCGAAATATTCTTCAGCCAGAGCACAACGATAGACCGCCATGGTGGGCAGGTTGCTCGGCTGGACGGTGTATACCGATCCGATCTCACCGAGCTTGACCTGGCCATCACAGGAACCGTCCATTGAGGTGAAGAATTCTTCACCGTTTCGACAAGAATAGAGAACATGGGTGTTGGGATGTGTCGCCGGGACCAGCATGCCGAGGCTCTTCTCGAAGTGGCTTCCGGCAGGTGGTGCCTCGCCGGTATTCGCACTCCTCTGCTCGCCCGTTCCGTCGCGGAAGCGGCCGAACTGGCCGGCATCCGTCGCCGGAAAGGCTCCGTGCGCCTGGATCGCCGCGTCCGAGGCGATCCCGTATCGGGCATAGACCTCGTCGACCAAGCCCGGGAAGAACTCCTTGTGTTGCCCGTTGTACTTGGCACGACCGATCGCGAACGAACCGTCCGCTTGCCAGAGGACTACGTTCTGTTTCTTGCCGGCGAACTGCCCATTGACGTAGAGGCGGAGCTCGCGCGCGGCCTGGTCGTAGACGCCCGTCAGGTGCGTCCACCGGTTCACGACCGCGGGGTCGAAGGAACTGGCGTAAACCAGCGGTGACGAATCGGCGTCCTGCGCGGTCGAGCCGAACGTCCACCGGTTCACTTCAGGGCGGTACTGGATCGTGAAACCGCTCATTCTCGAACCGTCTTGGGACAGCACGGTCGCGACCTGGTCGGTCCGGGTCAGTTTGGCCCACGCCGACACGGTGAAACTGTCTTCTGCCGCCAGGCCACGCTGAGGTGCGGTCGCCTGGCCGCTCGCCCCGTCGAGCTGTAGTGCTGTGCCACTGATTCCCGGCACGAACGACGTTCCGCTGGACGGGACGACGGCATTGTCCCGCCAGCTGTAGTCCTGTCCGGTACCGTCGTCGAACCGCCATGCGCCCCCGTCTCCCCGCGGGGTGTCGTCATGGACCTTCCGCACCTCCGCGTCGGTGAGTGCCTTCGAGAAGGCCCGGACGTCGTCGATCCTCTCTGGGAAGAAGGCTCCGTCCTGGCCGTTCCAGCGAGCTCGGCCGATCGTGAAGGCCCCAGCGGAAGGAATGGTCGTGACGCCGACCTGGATGCCGGACTGGACACCATCGACATACAACTTCAGCTGCCGGAACTGGGCGTCGTACACCACGGCCAGATGAGTCCAGTTGTGGGGAATCGAAGGTTGGGTCTCCCAGACCTCGACCCCTGGTGGATCGTCCCTGTCCTCGCCGGGGACCACGACTCGCCACCTCTTCGTGCTGCCGTCGTACTGGACGAGGAAGGCGCTGACCCGGTTTCCGTTCTGCCCGAACACCGAGTAGTAGCCGCTGTCGGTCTTCGTCAACTGGACCCAGGCCGCGGCCGAGAAGCTCTTGGCCGTATCCAGCACCGGGCCGGCGGTCTGCGCGTAGCCGGTGGTCCCGTCCAACCGCAACCCCGGGCTGTTCAGCCCGCCGCCCCACCCGGCACCATCCTTCAACGCCGCGGTCAATCCACGACCGCTCGCGTCCAGCGCCACCTGCCCGGCGTTCTCATCGAACCGCCACTGCCCCGCGTCCGCGACCGGCAACGTCGCGGCACCGCCATCGGCGGCGGGATAGGACTTGTACAGGCCATTGACGCGTTCTTTGTCCAGGGCTGTCGTGTAGACACGGACATCGTCGACCTTGCCGGTCCAGAACTGACTCGGCTTGTCCGCGGTGAGGCCTCGTCCGATCTGAGCACCTCCAGACGCCTGCCAACGTCCGTTCAGAGTTCCGTCGCCCACCCGTTTTCCGTTGACATACAGCCAGATCTTCTTACTCTGGCGGTCGTAGGTGCCGGCTAGGTGGACCCAGGAGTTGATCTCCGCGGGGAAAGCCGGCACCGCTGCTCGGGCGACCGCGGTGTCCGTGTCGGTCTCGGCCATCTCGAACACCCACTTGCCGCAAGCGTTGGGGTTCTCGAATTCGCCACCGAAGCAGGTCGCATTCATTTCATCGGCCACGTGCCCCAGGCGGAACTTGCTGGTCCGCTCACCATCGATGCTGACCGCGGTCAGCTTGGAGACGATGTCGGACTTGCGGTCCATGTACACCCAGGCCGATGCGCTGAAGCTCTCGTCCGTGCGCAGATCGACACCGGTGGTGCCGACGGCTCCGGTCTTGCCGTCGAACTGCACGGAGTTCCCGACCCGGCCTTGCGCGAACTGCGCCCCCGGCTCAAGGGTTCCGGTGCGGGCGCCGGTGGAGTCGGCGACCTTGGTACCGCTGGATTCGTCGAGCTGCCAGTTGTGCACCAGGGTGAGGTCCTGGCCGGACATGGTGCGGATTTCGTCGGTGAACAAGGTACGGCTGTAGACCTTGACGTCGTCGACCGCGCCACCGAACGCATCCAGCCACGTGCCGTTCCACTTGCCGCGGCCGATGTCGAACTCGGTGGTGGCGTTCCACTTCGCGGTGAACGTCGCGGTCCCGGACAGGGTGCCGTTCACATACAGCTGCATCTCACCGGTGTTGCTGTCGTAGTTAGCGGCGAGATGGGTCCAGACACCGGTCTGCACTGGCTGCGCGGAACGCGCCCGGACAACCTGGGCGGGGGCGGTGCTGTCGGGGCCGTGCATCGCGAAGGCCCACCGGTCATCGGCAGTTCCCGTGTAGCCGAGGTTGAACGCGGACACGTTCTGGCCGCTCTGGCTGACCACCGCACCCCAGCCAGGGGTCTTCTTGGTCATCTTGACCCAGGCCGCGACGGAGAAGCTCATGCTGCTGTCGACCGGCGCGGGTGCGCTGACGTGGTCGTCGACGCCGTCCAGGTTCACCGCGAGATCCGTCGCATCGGGGTAACTGGTTTGCCCGGCGACCCACTGGGCACCGTTCTTCGCGGTGCCGTGTTTCGCCATGCCCGACGTGTCCTGCGCGTCACCGTCGAGCTTCCACGTGGCGGCCGTGACGTTGTTCTGGGCGACGATGCCCTGGATCTCCGTGAGATCGAGCGTGCGGCTGTAAGCCCGCACCTCATCGACACCCCCGGACCAGAACCCGAGCGGGGTCCCGTACTGGCCCCGCCCGATGGTGAACGCACCGGCGGCATGCCACAGTATCGCTGGTGCCGGGACACTCGCGACCTGCTTCCCGTTCACCACCAGCGACAAGGTCTTGGCGGTCGCGTTGTACACGCCGGCCAGGTGGGTCCACGGCACGGTCCGCACCGTGTTCGCTCCCGATCTGGCTTCCACCGCCGCGCCACCGGTGGCATCACCGGGGTTCATCCCGAAGACCCAGGAACCGTTGTCCTGCTTGAGATAGAAACCACTGACCGCTGTGCCGTCCTGGGAGACGGCGGTCATGTCCCCGAGCTTGTCCGGCTTCACCCATGCGGTGATCGCGTAACTCTGATCAGTACGCACCACTGGCCCGGACGTGGCCGCATAGCCCTTGACTCCGTCAAAGGTGGCCGCACCGTTGACCGCGCCCGCAGGAGTGAACCTGGCGCCAGGCTGCAGGACCGCCATCTCGCCACCCGCGGCGGCATTACGCGCGGTCGTCCCGTCCGCGTCGTCGAGATTCCAATAGCCCGCGGTGACGTTGTCCCGCGTGACCGCGGACTTGACTTCGGCATCGGTCAGCACCCGGTCATAGGTACGGATCTCGTCGACCGCACCGGCCAGGTACTCCGCCCCTGCACTGTTGACGATCGCGCGCCCGACGGCGAACTCATGCGTCGCGGGCCACGGGTCCTTCCATGTCGCACTGCCTTGGAGATCGCCGTTGACGTACAGCCGGATCTGCTGCGTCCCGGAGTCGTAGACACCGGCGAGGTGGGTCCAGGTGTTCGTCTGTGCCGCGGCGACCGACGTCACCGTCGTCGGCGCCGTGGCCGGGTCGTTTCCGGGCCGGAACTCCAACGCCCAGCGATCGGTCGCGGTACCGGTGTGCCCGAGCTTCACCATCGCCGTCGTCGACGCGTTCTGGCTCACCAGCGTCGACCAGCCGGGCTTCTTCTCCGCCAAATTGACCCAGCCCGAGAAAGAGAAACTGGGGTACGTGCTCGCAGAAATCGGCGCCGTCACGTAATCGTCGACACCGTCCAGCTTGATACCCGATCCGGTACTGCCCGGCACATAGACAGGTCCTCCGCGCAGCGTCGCGTCACGGAAACCGAGCGTCGCGGTGTCCTTGGTGTTGCCTTCCAACGACCATTGCGCCAACGGGCCGTTACCCGCGCGCACGTAGAAGTGATGCGCCTGCGTCGGACTGCGATGCCCCGCGCGGTCGACACTCTGCACGAACAAGTCCCGCGGCCCGTCCCCTGGCGGGGTCAGCTTCACATAGGCCTTACCACCGAGAGCGACCGCGTCCACGGGTGTCGTGGGCGGATCGGTCCAGCCGTAGAGATAGTGGTCGACGTCCGCGACGCCGTTCGCTCCGAACTCGAACACATCCGGCACGCCGACACCACCGTGCCACAGGTTGTCCGCGTTGTAGAGCGGCGCCGTCACAGTCGGTTTGGTACCGATACCCGTCCGGTCGACGATGAACGGCCCAGGTCCGTTCCGCCAAGGACCACCGTCCGCCGTGTCATGCCCCCACACCGTCCACGTGACACGTTGTCCATCGCGCTTCGTCAAATCGACATCCGTGCTGTGGTAAGCACCCGACGCCTGGTAGATCGCCGGAGCACGCTGGTCCGGAGCACCACCGTAAATATCCCAGACCGGCCGGAGCTGATCATTGGCGTCCGGGTCGGACAACCTGCTCAACAACCGGATCGACGGATCCCCGACATACGGCACACCGCCACACCAACGACACGGTGCGGGCAGCGGCGGATCGGTCTTCATGTCATACGGCGCGTTCGGCTTCGTGTTGTAGGTGATCTGCAGGATCGTGCTCGGCACGTCGTACCTGCGCCAAGCGTCGGAATCCGTCTCGGACTTCGCCTGCAGGAAATAGGTCGTCGACCCGCTGGGATTGATGTAAAGACCGACACCGAAACCAACGGGCCGGTTACCCGGGCAACTATCCCAGCTACCCGGCACCCAGGAGGTGCTGACCTCTTGCCCGCGTGGCTGGTTGTTCCAGGTCACCCCCCAGTCGAGATTGCGATCCGCGATGAACAGCTTGTGCTCGTTCGAACCACAATCCGGACCGTGAACCACGGCGGTGTTGAAATTGACCGTCTTGATTTCCTTACCGGCGAGGAACGCCGTATCGAACTGGAAGAACGTGCGGGCGAGGTCGATGTCCCGGCATTGAGCCCACGTACACTTTCCGACCTTCGCCCAAGCGTCCCCATCCACCGTGCCGTTGACATACGGCTGATCAGGGTGTCCGCGGAAGACCTTCGCCCACATGCTCTGCCCCGGCGACCGCATGTCCGGGTCGACCACCACCGGGTACCGCGTAGCCGGATCCGCCAGCATCGCGGCATTCGGCGTCAACGTCATCGCGGCTCGATCGACCTTGACCCCGACCGGCGTGCTCGTGCTTTCCCGCCCGCGGGCATCCCACATCGTTGCCGCCGGCGCGACGAAGACGTTCTGGCCGTCGCCATCGACGGCCTGAACGCGGCCGCTTTCATCCGAGGTGAGCTGCACACCTTCCGTCTCGACCCCGAGCTTGATCGACGCCAACGCCGGATTGCGTCCCGCCTCCGGAGTCTTCACCACGAAGCGCTGGTTGTATCCCTCCGCTTCGGCCTGCATCTCCAGGTCGACGCCAGGCAGCACCTCCCGGTACCTCGCCGTGCTGCCGTCAAGCTCAGGCTTCGGCAACGCGCCAGGCCACCGCAACGCGAGACGCCTGCCCTCACGCGAGAACCGGACCAGCGGATCCTCGCCGCCGGCGGAAAACACCACGTCGGCCACGGCCGCTTTCGCCCTGATCGTGCCGTCCGGCACCGAGGTCAGCGCCGTGTCGATCGGTACCCAACCGTCGCCCTTGCGGACCCGCACAGGCTGCGGCGACAGCTGCGCCGTCAACGTCCCGTCGGGGTTCGCCAGCACCTTCTTCGCCTCAGCGGTCTGGTTCGCCACTCCGACCGGGGTGCCTTGCAGCCGGGCCGCCGCGAACGCGCTGGCGGCATCCGGCGCCTCGGCGATGGGAACGACCGCGGCAGGCAGTGAACTCTTCGGCGAACTCGCCGTTACCACAACGACGCCGGCGAGCATGAGGAACACCATGGGTAACGTGCGCAGCCTGAAGCCACGCGCCACTGACGGACGCACCATTGGAAAAGGACCCCCTCGGCCCGGTCAGCACGCGTCCCCCGACGCCACGCGACCCACAAAGTCATCCTGACTCTTCACGATCACTATCGAGTGAAGGAAGACTCCAACAGAGTGAACGATCATGGAGTGGGCTAGACCAATTTGTGACAAAACCACAAGCAGCCTCGGGTTCATTACCTCTCACCCGGCAAACTGTTGGCATTTTTCCGACGCAACGTTCTAATCGTTGCCCATCCGCCACGACACCGTTTGCCAGAAATGGCAGATGTACGCGAGTTCCAGTTCTCACGTTCCCGTCTGGAGCGCACGACGTCCCACACCGGATTCAACGACCCGCGCGAGGCGGGCCGGGACACCCCTCACGCGACAGCCACGATGGCCTGCTGCTGAGCGGCTTGATGCATCACCTCGACACGAATGACGCCGGCCCGGGCTTCTATGCCCTCGCGCAGCGCACAGAACTACGGTTCCGCGCAGCGCCTCGGCCCGGTACGAGTTCCGGCTCGGACAGGTCAAGCAGCTGCACGCGCTTCACCGTCGGCCGCGGCGACCACCGCGAAGCTCTGACCGGCAACTCCACCGCCTACCGAGGGAAAATGGCGGGAGCACGGGCGACCACACACCCGTGTGAAGGTGGTGGTCTCCATGGGCGCGGAAACGGGCGTGTTCAAGCGCTGCAGCTGCCGGGACATCACCGGCAGAGCCTTGAACAGCCGGTGTCCACGCCTGCATGATCGAGGACACGGGAGCTGGTACTTCCGGGTCGAGATGCCGCCTCACCCCGACGGCCGACGGCGGCAGCTACGCCGCGGCGGGTTCCCATCCCGGCGCGCCGCGCGCCAGGCACGTGACTACCTGCGCGCACCGCACGCCCACGCCCTCGCGTCGGCGACGATCATTACCGCTCACTGGCTGCAGCTCTGGCTGGATACCTGGCTCGGCCCCGAGAACTCGACCCTGCGGTTCTACCGCCAGCACATCCGCTTCTACCTCATCCCCTACCTCGGCGGAACCCTTCTCAAGGAGCTGACCAACGCCAAGGTCCAGGCGATGTTCCCCGCCCTCATCCGCACCCACGGCGCCGCCGGCAACCCCTTAACCCCTGGCACCCTGCAACGCATCCACGCCACGCTCCGCGCCGCCCTCAACGCCGCCGTCCGACGCGGCCTCATCGACCACAACCCCGCCCGCTACATCGAACTCCCAGCACACCGACGACCGCACGCCGTCGTCTGGACACCACCACGCATCGCTCAATGGCAAGCAACCGGAGAACGACCCGCCGTCGCCGTCTGGACCGCCCAGCAAACCGCGGCCTTCCTGCACAGCGTTCGCGCCCACCGGCTCTACCCGCTCTTCCACCTCGTCGCACTGCTCGGCCTCCGCCGCGGCGAAATCGCAGGGCTGATGTGGAGCGACATAGACCTGGACGCCGGCTACCTCACCGTGTCCCACCAAGCCCGCCAAATCGGGTCCGAAGTCACCCTCGGCAAACCCAAGAGCGAAGCCAGCAACCGAGTCATCGCGCTCGACCACAACACCATCACCGTCCTGCGCCGTCACCGCGCACAATCCCGCACGCCTCTCCGCAGCGAACCCGTCGGCTACCTCTTCCCCAACGGATGGGGCGAACCCATCCGCCCCGACTCCATCACCCACCTCTTCCGCACCCTCAACGACCAAACCGAACTGCCACCAATCCGGCTCCACGACCTCCGGCACGGCGCAGCGAGCCTGTCCCTCGCCGCCGGAAACGACCTCAAAACCGTCCAAGACCTCCTCGGCCACGCCAGCATCGTGCTCACCGCCGACACCTACACCAGCGTCCTACCCACCCTCGCCCGTCAATCCGCCGAAGCCACCGCACGCCTCGTCCTCGACGCCGCCCGCACCACCGCCACCCGCCTCCGCCCCAAACGACGACCCCACCGCGCCACGGGACGCCGCCTGATCACCGCCGGCAGACGAACCGCGGCATCCATCCACGCCGCATAGCCAGACCCAAGAACACGTCAGCAGATACAGCCTTCAACGAGAGGGAACGAGCCCGGGGCTGAAGCACGCCCTCAACCGTCCGGGCCACCACGAAAACGAGCCAAACGCCGGGCCGAGCACCCACAGAGCCCACAGCGAGCCCACCCAAGATCACGCCGACGACCACAAGATCCACAAACAACAACATCCCCGCTGATCAGCGGGGATGTTGAGGTGGTGGGCCGCCTGGGGCTCGAACCCAGAACCTACGGATTAAAAGTCCGCAGCTCTACCAATTGAGCTAACGGCCCGTGCGGCCGAGTCTAGTAGACCGCCGTCGACCACCAGGATGGCGGGGCCGCCGCCGGAGCGCCACGGAATTGTCGGGGGTCTCTGGCATGGTCGAGGGCATGGACACGATCCCCGACGAGAACTACGCGGCGAGCTGGGAGGGCGAGCGCCCGGAGCCGCCGCGCGTGGCGAGCGAGCGCGAGATCCTGACGTCCACGCTCGATTGGCATCGCCGCACCTTCGAGCTGAAGTGTCAGGGGCTGACGCCGGAGCAGATGGCCCTGCGGTCGGTGGAGCCGTCGAGCATGTCGCTGCACGGGCTGCTCAGGCACCTCACGGGCGTCGAGCGCTGGTGGTTCCGCCTGCAGTTCGCGGGCGAGGACGTCCCGTTGCTCTATTACTCCGACGAGTGGCCCGAGCAGGACTTCGAGGATCTGGGCGGCGATGTCGAGGAGGCGTGGGCGGCGTGGCGTGCGGAGTGCGCGCGGTCGCGGGAGATCGTGGCGGCCGCGTCGCTCGACGACACGGGCAAGGGCCGTCGCGACGGGGAGCCGTTCTCGTTGCGGTGGCTGCTGACCCATCACATCGCCGAGTACGCCCGCCACGCAGGCCACGCCGACTTGCTTCGCGAGCGCATCGACGGGAGGACAGGCCACTGACATTTTGAAATGCGATGCTGGGGCGATGAACGCCGATCCCGATTCCGGCCTCCTGTCCCCGGTTCGCGCCGGCACGCCCGCCGAGGCGGCGACGGGTGATCTCGCCTGGGTGCGAGCCCTGTTGGACGCGGAGGCGGCGCTCGCCAGGGCGCAGGCCGGCACGGGGCTGATCCCGCAGGCCGCCGCCGAGGCGATCACCGAGGCCGCCGCGTCGGTGGAGATCGACGTGGTCGCGTTGGCGAGGGCGGCTCGTGAGACGGCGAACCCGGTCGTGGGGCTGATCAAGGAGCTGACAGAGGCCGCCGGGACGGAGTACGTCCATCGTGGCTCCACCAGCCAGGACATCTTCGACACCGCGATGATGCTGGTCGCCGCGCGGACACGGGCGCTCCTGGTCGCGGATCTCGAGGCGACGGCGGACGCGCTGGCGGAACTTGCCCGCGCGCATCGCGACACGATCATGGCCGGGCGCACCCTCACCGCCCACGCGGTCCCCACCACGTTCGGGCTCAAGGCGGCGGGCTGGCGTCAGTTGACGCTCGACGCGCTCGACAAGCTGAACCGTGTCGTCCTGCCGGTCTCGCTCGGTGGCGCGGCGGGCACGAGGGCCGCGTACGCCGAGTACGCGCGCCTCGCCGACCTGCCCGACGGCTATCCGCAGCGGCTCCAGACGGCCTTCGCCGAGGAGACCGGTCTCGCCGAGACCACGCTCCCCTGGCACACGCTCCGCACCCCGACGGCCGACCTCGCGGCCGCACTCGCGTTCACGGCCGCCGCGCTCGGGAAGATCGCGGTCGACGTCCAGTTCCTGACGCGCACCGAGGTCGGGGAGGTCACCGAACCGGCGGGCGAGGGCCGTGGCGGCTCCTCGGCGATGCCGCACAAGCGCAATCCGGTGCTCGCGACGCTGATCCGGTCGGCCGCGCTCCAGGTCCCGGTGCTGGCCACCGGCGTCACCCAGGCCCTGGTCTCCGAGGACGAACGATCCGCGGGCGCGTGGCACGCCGAGTGGCAACTGCTGCGCGAATGCCTGCGCCTGACCGGCGGCGCCGCGCACACGGCCGCCGAGCTCGCCCGCGGCCTGGTGGTCAACGACGAACGCATACGCGAGAACCTCGGCCTCACGCACGGCCAGATCGTCTCCGAGCGTCTGTCGACCGTGCTCGCGCCGCTGCTCGGCAAGGCACGGGCCAAGGAAGTCCTGGGACGCGCGTCCAAACTCGCGCTGGAACAGGACAAGGCGCTCGGCGAGGTTCTCTCCGGCCTGCCCGAGATAACCGGAGTCCTCCCCACGGATTCCCTCGCCGACCTGCTGGATCCGGCGAACTACACCGGGTCGGCCGGGGTGCTCACCGACGCCGCCCTGGAGGCCCGCGAAGAAAATCCGAAAACTCCTTGAACCGGTCCCGCGCCGGCTCCGTGTAGGGGGTACAAGCTCACCGCGCCAAGCCGCGGAACCCCTACGAACAAGGAGAAATCCCATGCTTCGCAAGCGTTTCGTCGTCGCAGCGGCGTCCGCGGCCGTGGGCCTGGTCGCGCTGTCGGCCTGCTCCGGCGGCACCGAGACGGCGGCGCCGGCCGTCGCTCCCGCCGCCGCGGTGGCCGGGGCGGGAGGGAGCGCCCCCGCGGCCAAGGGTGAGACCAAGGTGGCCGTGGCCGAAGCCGGTGATCTCGGCCAGGTGCTCGTCGACAAGGACGGGTTCACCTTGTACCGCTTCGACAAGGACAGCGCGAAGCCGCCGAAGTCCAATTGCGACGGTGACTGCGCGAAGACCTGGCCGCCGATGCTGGCCGAGGGCGAAGTCCAGCTCGAGGGCGTGGATCAGGCGCTGGTCGGCGAAGTGACCCGCGCCGACGGACGCAAGCAGGTCACCGTCGGTGGCTGGGCGCTTTACCGCTACGCCAAGGACGCCAAGGCGGGCGAGGCGAAGGGACAGGGCGTCGGCAGCACTTGGTTCGCCGCGAACGCCAAGGGCGGCAAGGCGGGCCAGGCGGCCAAGGAGACCGAGGCGGCTCCGGCCGAACAAAAGGACGGCGCCACGAAGCTGGTCGCGAGCAACGTCGACGGCATCGGACCGGCCATTGTGGACAAGGACGGCTTCACCCTCTACATGTTCACCAAGGACAAGAAGAACAAGCAGCCGACCTGCAACGGTGACTGCGCGAAGACCTGGCCGCCGGTGCTCGCCGAGGGCGACGTCCAGCTCGAAGGCATCGACCAGAAGCTGCTCGGCACGGTGAAGCGCGCGGACGGCACCACGCAGGTCACCGTCGGCGGATGGGCCGTCTACCGCTACGCCAAGGACGCGAACGCCGGTGAGGCGAACGGGCACGGCGTCGGCGGCACCTGGTTCGTCATCGAGCCCGCCGGCTGCAAGAGCACCGCGCCGGTGAAGAACAAGGCCGCGCAGAGCGGGAACGCCGCCCCCAAGAAGGACGACGCTCCCGCCCAGGAGTACGGCTACTGAGACCTAGTGGGCGAGGCCCGGCGGTCGCTCTTCACGAGCGACGGTCGGGCCTTTTTCATGCTTCGGCCGTCGCGAGCCGTCGGGAAGGGGTTCGACGACTGTGGCGCTGTCGGCCCGGTCCGTCACCACGTTCTCCTCTTCGTCCTCCGGCAGCAGCACCTTGTGCCGCGCGGGCAGGAACGCGATCAGCAGCCCGAGGGCGGCGAGGCCGAGGTGCAGCCAGTTGTCCGTCGCGTTGAGGTTGAACGGGTTCCCCGCCTCTGAGACCGGGTTCGTGGATACGGTCCCGGTGATCATGAGGCCCCAGACGAACAGCGCCCCGAAGGCGACGAACGTCAGGAGACCGAAGGCCCGGGACCGGCCCGAGCCGAAGGTCAGCAGCAGACCGATCGCGCCCAGCAGGACGAACCCGAGGTTGTAAAGCGGGTTCACCGAGAATCCGAGCACGGTCGCATCGCTGCGGCCGGCGAAATCGGCGAACCCGGTCCTGGTGAAGCCCACGATTCCGAACACCAGGAAGGCCAGGCTCGACAGCCCGGCGAGAACCTGCGCGGGCTGGACACCCGCGGTCCGGATACGAGCGCGTTGTGCACGTGCCATTGCTCCGCCTCCCAGAGTTGGCGACCTGATTTCAGGCTTGGGCGCCGGATACCCCGGGGTCCTCCCGGGCAAACCGAGGCATCCGAACGGCCTAGCCGTGAACACGAACGGGTGATGCGGTCAACAACTCGTGTGGGCAAAGCAAGTGGGGTCTTCCTTCTGGTGGGGCTGTGCCTGGGAGCCATCGCCGCGATGGTGCTGCTTCCGCCGCGTGCCGGCCCGGCGGCGGTCGTAGCCGCGGCGTCAGGGGACACGGTGATCACCCTTGAAGCGGAACCGGAACCGGTCGAATCCCCGGCTCCGCCCTCCTCGGCGGCGCCAGGGCCACCGCCGAAGTCCGTCGACACCGAGGCACTCCCAGGCCTTGTCCCCGGCGGACAGGTGAGCGTGGTCGTCTACGACCGCACCGCCAAGAAGACCACGGTCTCCGTCAAAGCGGACCGGCCGTACACCTCGGCTTCCCTGGTGAAGCTCCTCATCGCGCTGGAAGCGCTTCAAGCGGGCACACCGGCGAGCACCGTGCAGCGGATGCTGTCGGCCAGCGACGACGACATCGCCAGCAGGCTGTGGACGGCCTACGGCGGACCCGCCATCGTCACCCGTTGGGCGGGCAAGATCGGCCTCGGCGGCACGCGTCCTCCCGAGGATCCCGGCCGCTGGGGCGACACCCGGATCACCGCGGCGGACGTCGCGAAGATCTACCGCTATCTGCTGGACCAGGCGGGCGCGGGAACGCGGACGACGATCATGCGGGCGTTGAGCGGTGCGACGGAGAGCGGTTCCGACGGTGTCCGGCAGTACTTCGGCATCCCGGACGCCGTCGGTTCCCTTCGCCGGTCGATCAAGCAGGGCTGGGCGTGCTGCCGCGGCTCGCGGATCCTGCACAGCTCCGGCACCGTCGGCGAAGACGATCGCCACATCGTCGTCGTCTTGACGTCCCAGCCGGTGTCGACCACCTACACCAGCGCCGGCAGGCGGGTGACCGAGGTGGTGAAAGCGCTTCGACCAGCTATTGACGACCTGTAAACAAGGTGGGACAGTGGCCGCACGCCACTCTCTCGGGAGGTCGTCATGAGCACCGAAGCCCGCCTGCCCGCCGTGGCCCCGCTCGGTCCGGATTCCGTCGCCTGGCGAGTGGTCGGCGACCGGAGACTGCTGCTCGGCGCGGGGACGGCGTTGCTGCTACAGGTCGCGCATCCGGTGGTCGGCGCCGGCGTCCACGACCATTCGAACTACACCGAAGACCCGTGGGGCCGCCTCGACCGGACCATCGATTCCTTGCTGTGC
Organism: Amycolatopsis coloradensis; assembly: GCF_037997115.1. NCBI lineage: Bacteria > Bacillati > Actinomycetota > Actinomycetes > Pseudonocardiales > Pseudonocardiaceae > Amycolatopsis > Amycolatopsis coloradensis. The sequence continues at coordinate 2,339,071 of NZ_CP150484.1, read as the reverse complement.
CAGGTTTTCGGCGGCCGGGAAGCGACCGTGGAGGCCGAACGGCTCCGCGAGCTGCACAAGGCGATCAAGGGCGTCGACCATCACGGCGAGCGCTATCACGCGCTAAACCCGGAGGCCTACTGGTGGGTGCACGGATCGACGTTCTGGACGACGGTCCGCATGCAGGAGGTGTTCATACATCCCTTGTCTCACAACGAAAAGTGTCACTTCTACGCGGAATGGCGACGTCTGGGCCTGCTGCTCGGCCTTCGCGAGCACCACATGCCCGAGGACCTGGAAGGATTCGACGCCTATTTCGACGACGTGGTCGCGAACCGGCTCGAGGACAACCACACGGTCCGGGAACTGCTCCACTCGATCACCATGCGGGACACGCCACCGCCGCCGTGGTGGTTCCTGCCGGAGGCCTTGTGGCGTCCCGTCCGGCCGGCGGGCGGGAACGTGCTGACCCTGTGCGCGATCGGCCTGCTCCCCCAGCCCTTGCGTGATCGCTTGAGTCTCAAGTGGACGGACAAAGACGAGCGCCGCCTCCGACGCCTTGGCGCGGCCATGAAGGTGGCCGGGAACCGCGTTCCCGAACGGCTCCGGTTGTACCCCAAGGCTTATCGCACCAAGCGCGGCTAGCTACTCGACGACGTCGACCAGCGCACCCTTTGCGCCGGTGTTCGGCAGCGGCCACGGCTTGACCCCGCCGCTGCCGACGATCTTCTTGTCCTGCGGCGCGCTCGGCGGCGCGGTGCGCGCACCGATCCACGCCAGCACGTCCGGGATCTGCGTCTTGAAGGTGTTCATGTTGTGCCCGGCGTCCGGGATCCGCCAAGTGGACAGCGTCGCGGGCGCGCGGACGGCGGACTGGAGCTGATCGAGCGAGAAACTCTCGAAGCTTTCCTTCTCCCCCGCGATCGCGAGGATGTCGACCGGCGACGGATGCTTCTGCAGGTTCACCGTGATCGTGTTCGCGTCGACGATGTCCTGCCTGCCCTTGAAAAGGTTCTCCGTCTCGGCGTCCACCGAAGCCTTGTAGTAGCCGCTGACGCTCGCCGCCTGGCCGTACCACTGCGGATGCCTGGTCACCAGGTTCATCGCGCAGTAGCCGCCCGAAGACCAGCCCGCCATCGTCCACGCCTTCCGCTGCGTACTCGCGCCGAGCTTCTCGATCGCCCAGTCGCGGATGTCGGCGGTCAGGTAGGTGTCGTTGGGGGCGCCGTTGACTTCGTCCACGCATTCGGTGTCGTGGCCGACCTTCGGTTTCCCGGTCGGGTCCGGGATGATCACCAGGGTCGGCGGGAGCACGTGCTTCGCGATCGCTTCGTCGAGCCTGCCCGGCATCCCGTACGGGCCGGTGACCACTTCCGGACCGGACGGATAGTTCGGGATCCATTCGATGACCGGGAATTTGAGTGACCGGTACGCGGGATCGTAGTACTGGGGCGGAAAATACACCGAGACGTCGCGCGTGAGGCCGGTGCGTTTGCCGGTCACCGTCATGTGCACGACGGAACCCTTGCCCTCCTTGGCCCGCATCGCCCCGGCGTCACGCAGTTTGTCGAGGTCCGAGCCGTTCTCGCCGGCGACGGCGTCGACGTTTTCCGCCGAGTACACACCGGTGCCGAACAGGGCGCCGACCGTCGGGAAGAACCCGCCGATCATGTTCCCGCCCATCGCGGTGCTGACCACGATCAACACCACCGCGACGAGGATCGTGCCGCTACGGCCGAGAAGCTTGCGGCGCCAGCGTTCCCAGAAGAACGGCACGGCGACGATCGCGAGCAGGGCCAGCACCACGACGATGACGAGGTTCAGTGTGGAATCGAGCCGGATGGCACTCAGTCCCAGTCCCATGGCGATCGTGTCCCTCTCCGGCGGCGGCACGCCCCCGCACCGCACTTCCCGCATCTGGATCAAGAGACGTGCGACCACCGGAAAGTGTTGTCCAGGGTGACGCGTGTCACCCTGGACAAATCGCTCAGCCTTCGAGCGCGGTGCGCAGCACCCCGATCGCCTGCGCGATCGCGGCTTCCGCGGCGTGCGTTCCGCGCAACGTGTTGAGCATGACGAAGTCGTGCACGATGCCCTGGTACCGCACGGCGGTCACCGGAACTCCGGCCTGACGCAGCTTGGCGGCGTACGCCTCGCCTTCGTCGCGCAGGACGTCGGCCTCGGCGGTGATCACGAGCGCGGGCGGCAGGTCCGCGAGCTCGTCGAGGCTCGCCCGCAGCGGTGAAGCGGTGATTTCCGCGCGCTGCGCCGGGTCGGTCGTGTACTGGTCCCAGAACCACTTCATGCCGTCGAGGGCGAGGAAGTACCCCTCGGCGAACCGCCGGTAGGACTCGGTGCCGAAGTTCGCGTCGGTGACCGGGTAGAAGAGCACCTGCTGCCGGAAGATGACGTCGCCGCGCTGCTTCGCGAGGAGGGTGAGCGCGGCGGTCATGTTGCCGCCGACGGAGTCGCCGGCGATCGCGATCCTCGTGCCGTCGAGCCCGTTTTCGGCGCCGTGCTCGGCGACCCACTTCGCCACGGCGTAGTTCTGCTCGATGGCGACCGGGTAGCGCGCCTCCGGCGAGCGGTCGTATTCGGGGAAGACGACGGCCGCGCCCGCTCCGACGGCGAGCTCGCGGACCAGGCGCTCGTGGGTGTGGAAGTTGCCGAAGACCCAGCCGGCGCCGTGGATGTAGACGATCACGGGCAGCGGGCCGGTCACGCCCTGGGGCCGGACGATGCGGACCTCGACGCCGTCCACGTGCGTGGTCTCGACGTCCGCGGCGGGCAGCTCGACGTCGCCGCCCTGGACCTCGTCGACGGCCTTGCGTCCTTCCTCCGGCGGCAGCTGGAAGAGGAACGGCGGGGTGGCGGTGGCCTCGACGAAAGCCTGCGCGGCCGGTTCGAGGGCCAGGTTGTGCGGGTTGGCGGTCATTTCTGCCTCCTGGGTTCCAAAGTCGATGCAGCAAAAGTAGCTCGCAACTTAGTTGTGCGCAACTAAAATGCACTCAAGGAGATTTGGCTCACCCGAGTGGCGATCTGCGGCATGATCGGCGCACCATGGGGACGAGGAGGACCGATGCCGACGGACAACACCGGATCGCTGTGCCTGGACGATCAGCTGTGTTTCGGGCTCTACGCGGCATCGCGGGCCGTGACCGCGCTCTATCGCGTCGTGCTCGACGATCTGGGCCTGACCTATCCGCAGTACCTGGTGATGCTCGCGCTCTGGGAGGAGGACGAGCGGCTGGTCAAGGAACTCGGCACCGTGCTGAACCTCGACTCCGGCACGCTGTCGCCGCTGCTCAAGCGGCTGGAGAAGTCCGGACTGGTCGAGCGCGTCCGCCAAGCCGACGACGAACGGTCCGTCCGCATCAGCCTGACCGAGGACGGCGCCCGGCTCCGGGAACGCGCGAGCGGGATCCCGAAGATCATCGGTGACGCGATGGGCCTCGACGCGGCCGGTCTCGCCCGCACCCGCGCGGAGCTCGATCGCTTGACCGAATCCGTGAACGCCTACCGCGAGGCCTACGTCCCGGCCGGTTAGCATGGGATTTCCGGCGCGGACAAAGGGATGACGATGATCGATCACGACGCGGCGCTCAGGGCCGTCGAGAACAGCTTGGACCGGCCGTCCGCGGCCCGGGTCTACGACTACTTCATCGGCGGCGGCACCCACTACGCCATCGACCGCGACTTCGCCGAGAAGGTGCGCGAGCGCCTGCCGCTCATGGGCGACTACTGCAAGACCAGCAGGCAGTTCCTCGGCCGGGCCGTGCGGCACTGCGCGGAGCTGGGCATCAAGCAGTTCGTCGACATCGGTTCCGGCCTGCCGACCGCGGGCAACGTGCACGAGGTCGCCGACGAGGCGCGGCCGCAGGAGGACACGCACGTCCTCTACATCGACAACGAGCCGATCGCGCTCGCGCATTCGACGCTGCTGCTCGCCGACACCGCGGACCCCGACCGTCACCACGCGATCGCCGCCGATCTGTTCGACCCCGAAGACCTCTGGAACCGGGTGATGGACTCCGGCATCATCGACGTCCGGGAGCCGATCGCGCTGGTGGTCAACGCGGTCATGCACTTCATCAAGGACGAGCAGGATCCCGACGGGCTGCTGGACTTCTACCGCGACCGGCTCGCGCCGGGTTCACTGCTGGTGCTTTCGCAGATGACCAACGAGAACCCGGCCAACGACGAGGAACGGCAGGCGCTGCTCGACATCCTCGAGTACTACGAGACCACGACGAACCCCGGTTTCCTGCGCACCATGGACGAGTTCCGGCGGTTCTTCGGCGGCTGGCCGCTGCTGGAGCCGGGCCTGGTCTACGCGCCGGCGTGGCACCCGGACAAGAAGACCCTCTTCGCCGCGAACCCCTCGGAGTCCCGCGTCATCGGGGGTATCGCCCGCAAGCCGTAGCTTTCCCGCGTGAAGGCCCCCTTCCCACGGCTGAGCCGAGGGAAGGCCACGTTCGAAAACCGGACCGTGCCGAACGAGGGCAAGTTCGCGCTCGGTGTCGTCCCGCTCTNCATGGAGTTCGACCTCGGCGTCCCTTCCCACGGCTGAGCCGAGGGAAGGGGGCCTTCACGCGCTTTGTGACGTGCGTCGCCTTGCAGTGCAACTAGGTGCATATGAAACTAGGTGCATGGCACTGGAGCACGCGATCCTGGTTTCACTGTCCGAGCGGTCCGGCTCGGGCTACGAGCTGACGCGGCGCTTCGAGAAGTCCATCGGACTGTGGTGGAGCGCCACCCACCAGCAGATCTACCGCGTCCTCAAGCGGATGGAGGACGCGGGCTGGGTCGCCGTCGCCCCGGTCGCGCAGTCCGGGAAACCCGACAAGAAGGTCTACACCGTCGGCGACGCGGGGCGGGCCGAACTCGCCCGCTGGCTCGCCGAACCCGATCCGTCGGCCACCGCCAGGGAGCTCGCCGTGAAGATCCGCGGCGCGGCGCTCGGCGATCCGGCCGCCGTCGCCGCCGAGGTCACCCGGCATCGCGACGCGCACGCGGCACAGCTCGACGCGTACCTGCTGATCGAGAAGCGCGACTTCCCCGAACCTAGTGTCCTCAGTGGACAGTCGTTGCACCAGTTCCTCGTGCTGCGCGGAGGAATCCGAACCGAACAGGGCCACGTCGAGTGGCTCGAGGAAGTCCTCCGGGCATTCCACCACGACGCGTAAGGACCAGCGATGAGCCCGTACCCGAACCTGCTGTCCCCTCTCGACCTCGGCTTCACCACCCTGCGCAACAGGGTGATCATGGGCTCGATGCACACCGGTCTCGAGGACAAGGAAGCGCATTTCCCGCAACTGGCCGAGTACTACGCCGAACGTGCCCGCGGCGGCGTCGGGCTGATCGTCACCGGCGGCTTCGCGCCGAACCGGACCGGCTGGCTCCTGCCGCTGGCGTCGAAGCTGTCGACGCGCGCGGAAGCCAAGGCGCACAAGCAACTCACCGATCCGGTGCACGAGGCCGGCGGCAAGATCGCGTTGCAGATCCTGCATGCCGGCCGGTATTCCTATCACCCGCTGAGCGTTTCCGCGTCGGGTATCAAGGCACCGATCAACCCGTTCAAACCGCGGGCCCTCTCGGGGTACGGCGTGCTGCGGCAGATCCGCGCGTTCGCCGATTGTGCCTTCCTGGCCAAGGAAGCGGGCTACGACGGCGTCGAGATCATGGGCTCCGAGGGCTACTTCATCAATCAGTTCCTCGCCGAGCGGACCAACAAACGCACCGACAAATGGGGCGGCAGCGCGGAGAACCGGCGCCGGATCGCCGTCGAGATCGTGCGCCGCACGCGGGAAGCGGTCGGCGAGGACTTCATCATCATCTATCGACTGTCCATGTTGGACCTCGTCGAAGGCGGACAGCGCTGGGAAGACGTCGTCGCGCTGGCCAAGGAGGTCGAAGAGGCGGGCGCGACGATCATCAACACCGGCATCGGCTGGCACGAGGCGAGGGTGCCCACGATCGTGACGTCCGTGCCGCGCGCGGCGTTCACCTGGGTGACCGGCAAGCTCAAACCGCACGTCGGGATCCCGGTGGTCACGTCGAACCGGATCAACATGCCCGAGGTCGCCGAGGAGGCGCTGGCGAGCGGCGACGCGGACCTGGTGTCGATGGCGCGGCCGTTCCTCGCCGACCCGGAATGGATCCGCAAGGCCGAGAGCGGGCGCGAGGACGAGATCAACACCTGCATCGCCTGCAACCAGGCCTGTCTCGACCACGCGTTCAAGCGGAAACTGGTGTCCTGCATGGTTAATCCGCGTGCGGGCCACGAGACCACGCTGACGCTTTCGCCCACGCGCGAGACCAAACGCGTCGCCGTCGTCGGCGCTGGTCCCGCCGGGCTCGCGGCCGCGACCGGCCTGGCCGAACGCGGGCACACGGTCGAACTGTTCGAAGCCGACGACGAGATCGGCGGCCAGTTCGGGATCGCGCGGAAGATCCCGGGCAAGGAGGAGTTCGCGGAGACCATCCGCTACTACACGCGACGGCTGGAGGTCACCGGTGTCAAGGTGCGCCTCGGCACGCGCGTGGCCGCCGCCGATCTGATCGACGCCGGGTTCGACGAGGTCGTGCTGGCCACCGGCGTGACGCCGAGGGTGCCGTCGCTCCCCGGTATCGACCACCCCAAGGTTCTGTCCTATGTGGACGTCGTGCGGCACGGGAAACCGGTAGGCGGCAAGGTCGCCGTGATCGGCGCGGGCGGGATCGGCGTGGACGTCAGCGAGTTCCTGACGCACACCACCTCCCCCGCGCTCGATCTCGACGCCTGGATGGCCGAATGGGGCGTCACCGATCCCGAGCGGGCGGCGGGCGGGCTGACCGAGCGGAAGGTCGAGCCGTCACCGCGGCAGGTCTTCCTCCTGCAACGCAAGAAGTCCGGCATCGGCGCGGGACTGGGCAAGACCAGCGGGTGGGTGCACCGGGCCGCGCTGAAGGCCAAACGCGTCGAGCAGCTCACCGGGGTCACCTACGACCGGATCGACGACGACGGCCTGCACATCACCGTCGGTGACCGGCCGCGCGTGCTCGATGTGGACAACGTCGTCGTCTGCGCGGGACAGGAGCCGGTGCGCGACCTCGTGGACGACCTGCGCACGGCCGGACTGCCGGTGCACCTGATCGGCGGCGCCGACGTCGCGGCCGAGCTGGACGCCAAACGCGCCATCGATCAGGGAACCCGCCTCGCCGCCGTTCTCTGACGAGTGGCCTCGTAGATGGCAGGATGAACCCTTGTGCGGGACGTATGCGTGATCGGGCTCGGGTTGATCGGTGGTTCGCTGCTGCGCGCGGCGCATTCGATCGGCCGCACCACGTTCGGGGCGACGACCTCCGAAGCTGACGCGGACGCCGCCAGCAGAGCGGGTTTCGACGTGACGACGCAGGTCGAAGCCGCGCTGGGCAAGGCGGCGGAGCGGGACGCGATGATCGTGCTCGCGGTGCCGCTGCCCGCGGTCGAGGAAGTGCTCCGGACCGTTTCGCGGGTCGCCGGGCACTGCGTGCTCACCGACGTGACCAGCGTGAAGGGCCCGGTGCTCGACTCGGTCCGCCGTCGCGCGCCGTACGCGAAGTTCGTCGGCGGGCACCCGATGGCCGGGACGGCGAACTCCGGCTGGAAGGCGAGCAACCCGGCGCTGTTCGGCGGCGCGGCGTGGGTGCTGGGCGTCGAGCACGACACCGATCTGACCGCTTGGGCGGAGGTCGCCCGGCTGGTGCTGGACGTCGGCGCGCAGGTCGTGCCGCTTCCGGCGGACTCGCACGACGAGACGGTCGCGCGGATCTCGCATCTGCCGCATATCTTCGCGGCCATCCTGGCCACGATCGGCGCGCAGGGCGGGCCGCTGGCGATGGCGCTGGCCGCCGGGTCCTACACGGACGGCACGCGGGTGGCCGGGTCGAGCCCGGCGCTGGTGCGGGCGATGACCGAAGGCAACCGGGACGCGCTGCTGCCGATCGTCGACGAAGCGCTAGGACGGCTGGGTGCCGCTCGGGGCTCGCTGGCGTCGACGGGCGGCCTCGCGGTGACGGTCAACGCGGGCTATGAGGGCGCGCAAGCGTTTGCGGCCAGTAAGGACGCGGAACGCGCGGGGGTTCGGGTCAGTCTGAGCGCGCCGGACGCGCGCGACGGCCTGATCGCGCTCGGCGAGCGCGGCGGCCGGATCACCGCGATCGAGGGCGACACCGCGATCGGCGAGGTCTCCTGACGCGTTTCGTCCTCTGAACGCGGTCCTTGCACACGCAACTACCGCATTCAGAGGACGAAACGCGCAGGGGTTACTGGCCCTGCTGGGGCGGGGTGTCGGGGGTGTCGTCGAACTTGTTGATGAAGCCCTTCGCCTTCTCGACCCCGGAGTCGATCTGCGAATCGTGACCGGAGAACTTCGACTTCGCGAAGTCCGCCGCCTTGTCCAGGCCGCCCTCGATCTTGTCGTTGTGCTCGCGGAGAGCGTCGGTGGCCTTGTTCTTCAATTCATCGAAGTTGATGCCCATGGCCACATCGTCACACAGGCACCGGCGAACACGCCCCGGCGATCACCCGTCGTGGGGACGCTCAGAACGGCCGGTCGCCCACGATGGCGACGCGTTCGGCCACGCGCGCGTACGGGTGGTAGTCGTTGACGGCGTAGTGCTGGGTGGCGCGGTTGTCCCAGAAGGCCACCGAACCCGGCCGCCAGCTGAAGCGCACCTGGAACTCCGGGATATGCGCCCGGCTGAACAGGTACCGCAGGAGCCTGTCGCTCTCGTCGCGGTCCATGCCGACGATGTGCGTCGTGAACGCCTGGTTCACGAAGAGGGAGCGCCGCCCGGTTTCCGGATGCGTGCGGACGACCGGATGCTCGACCGGCGGGAACGCGTCCTGGTGGCGCAGCAGCAGTTCCGGATCGGAGAAGCGGTCGAAGCCGGGGATGAAGTCGTGCACCGCGGTCAACCCGTCGACGCGGTCGCGGACGTCTTCCGGCAGGTTGTCGTAGGCGGCGGCCATGTCGGCCCATATCGTGTCGCCGCCGACCGGCGGGATCTCGATCAGCCGCAGGACCGAACCGAGCGCGGGCTCTGGCCGGAAGGTGACGTCCACGTGCCAGATGTTCTCGAACGCGGGCATGGTCGCCGAGCGGGTGAACCGGGTGGTGTCCGCGGTCTCCCCTTTCGGGATGAACGGGTTCGTCTCCAGTTCACCCCAGTTGGCGGCGAAGGCACGTTGGTGCTCCGAAGTGATGTCCTGGTCGCGGAAGAACAACACCTTCCACTCCAGCAGCGCGCGATTCAGCTCGGCGTGGAGAGCGGGCGTCAGCGGCCGGGCCAGGTCGACACCGCCGATCTCGGCACCGATCACCCGCCCCAGCGGACGCAGCGCGAAAAGCTCGTACGGGCGTTCTTCGACGCCTTCCGGCAGGCGCCGCAGCAACCGCGGCCCTTCGAGGATCCCGCCGTCGGGGACGGTCGCGGGGCGGAGACGGACACGGTCGGGCAGTTCGATGGACATGGAGGCTCCCTGGATTCACCGTCGGACGACTTGGCGAGATGAGGAGCTACGCGGGCGGAGAGCCCAAACGTCCACGGCGCAGGAGCAATGCGGCGACGCCTTCGCCGGCCGAACGCGTCGGCTCGGACTCCCAGTGGACGGACACGGGGCCATCGTGGGCCCGATCCGGCGTGCGGTCAATACCGTCCATGAGACGGGACGATCATCGCCTCCGCTCGGAGGGGAAGCTGCCCGACCACGTGTTCCGCTCCTCGCGCGGCCGCAGCGCCTCGGCCAGCACCCACTGCGAATGCGTCGTGCCGCCCCGGCCGACCGGACCGAGCTGGAAGGTGACCCAGCCGACCCAGTGCCCCGTCGTCGTCGCCCGCCACATCCCCAGCAGCCCGGGGACGGTGCCGGTCAGATCCAGGCCGTCGGGCAGGCGGGTCTTCACCGCACCGACGGGGTACACCAACTTGAGATCGACCCAAACGGGCTGGTTGGGCCGGACCATGTGCAGGTGACGCGGCCCCGGCGGCAGCGTGTCACCAGTGTCGAGCATGCGTCGATTATGCGTGAAAACTCGAACATTAGTTCGAGATGATGCTCACCCTCCCCCGTACGGGTGGTCGCGTGGCTAGGGTCGGCGGCATGCTCGTCTGGATCAACGGCCCGTTCGGCGGCGGCAAGACGCAGACCGCGCACGAACTGCACCGGCGGCTGCCCGGCAGCGTCCTGTCCGATCCCGAGGTCGCGGGTTTCGGCCTGCACCGGATGATGCCGCCACGGCTGCGTGGCGACTTCCAGGACCTCGCCGCCTGGCGCCAGGGCGTTTTCGAGGTGCTCGACCTGGTACTCGGCAAACAGGACGGTCCGGTGATCGTGCCGATGACGCTGGTGGAGCCCCGGTACTTCGAGGAGATCGTCGGCAGGCTGGCCGACCGCGGGCACGACGTCCGGCACTTCGCGCTGCTGGCCGAACGCGAAACCGTGCTGCGACGGCTGAGCGAACGCGGCATCGTCCATTCCGTACGGCGGAAGGGGAGGCCGCCGAAGCGCGAGAGTTTCGCGGTGTCGAAGCTCGACCTCTGCCTGGACCGGCTGAGCGGTGCGGAGTTCGGCGAACACATCCACACGGACACGCTCGCCGTCGCGCGGGTCGCCGATCGGATCGCCGCGTCGGCCGGGCTGACCCTCACCCCGAACACGGACGGCGCGCTGCGGGGTTTCGTGCGTCGCAAGTGGACGAGCGTCAAGCACATCCGGTTCGGCTGACGCTCAGGCGCGGCGGTGGTAGGGCAGGAACCGCCGGACCAGCCGCAGCGGCGCGCGTTCGACGAGGTCCGGGCCGCGCACGGCGTCGAAGGCGGCGCCGATCTGGTCGACGACGCCCGACAGCTGCTCGTTGTCGGGCATCGGCATCTCCGCCGGTTCCCGTTCTTCGCGGACGGCGGCCGCGAGTTCGGTGAGGGCGGCTGTCAGGAGGGCGATGTCGGCATCGGCCGGGGCAGGGGCGCCGCGGCCGAGGGTGACGCCGACCTCGGTGACGGCGTCGGCGACGCGTTCGAGCCCGGCGATCACCGGCCACCAGGCGACGGCCTGCCGCCCGGCTGCCGAGGGTTCGACGACGACCTGCTGGAACGCGGTCCGCAGGTCGGCCAGTGCGCGGTAGGCGCGGCGACGGGCGCGGGAACGTTCCAATCGCGCTTCGCCCGACGGCGCGAGCACGAGCCCCTTGTCGACGTATTTCACCAGGCTGTCGAGGCTGTCGGCGAGCCGTCCGCCGACCTGCGGCCGCCGGCTGCCCGGCCAGAGCAGGTAGCCGAAGATCAGGACGATCGCGCAGCCGAGCACGGTGTCGACGAGCCGCGCGAGCACGACGTCCCAGCTTCCGGTGCTGGCGAGATCCATCTGCAGGATGATCAGCGGGGTCACGAAGGCGCTGAGGATGCCGTAGTTGCGGACCTTGCCGACCGCGACGCCGCCCGCGAACACGGCGATCAGCAGGACCAGCAGCCAGCCTTCGCCGCCCGCGGCGAGTACGGCCGCGCCGATGCCCACGCCGATCACCGTGCCGATGCCGCGCAGCACGGCGCGGCCGAACACCGAGCCGAAGTCGGGTTTGAGGACGATGCCGACGGTGAGCGTGATCCAGTAGGACCGTTCGAACGGGACGAGCAGCGCGACGACTTCGGCGATCGCGACGCACAACGTGAGGCGGAGCGCGGCGAACCAGGTGAGCGGGCCGGAGATGAGCGACCCCGCCCAGCCGCGGAGGCGTTTGTGCCACGGCTGGATCTCGCGCCGTTTCCGGTTGTCGCCCTTGCCTATCCGGGCGAGTCCGGCGTAGAGCGCGGCGAGGACCGGGTCGGCGCCTTCGGGCGCTTCGGGCGGCTCCGGCAGTTCTTGGTTCGCGAGTACGGCCGCCGAAGTCGCGATGAAGTGGTCGATCACGTCTTCCGGGGCGCGGCGGCCGGCGTTGACCATCGCGACGGACGCCTCGACGGCGGGGGTGCTGGCCGAGAGCAGGTTGAGCAGCTGGCGGTAGGTGGCGTCGCGGCCCGACAGCCAGGATCGCGCGGTGAGCAGCCGGTCGTACGCGGTGTTCATCGCGGTCGTGAGCTGGTGGCGCGCGACGCGGGAGGTGGCTTCGTCGGTCGCGGACAGCATCGCGGCGAGTTCGACGTAGACGTGCGCGACGGCGCCGCGTTCGGGGCTGGTGGCGCGGAAGGTCCAGGTGGCGAGCGCGACGAGCAGACTCCAGGCGGCGCCGACGCAGAAGTAGCCGAGAAGGACTTCGACGCGCAGGCCGGTGACGTGCTGGCCGGTGCCGAGGACGCAGAAGACGAACATCTGGAGTCCGGCGACCGACGCGTTGCTGCCCGCCGCGCTGATCAGCGCGGACACCGCCGCGACCCCGACGACGACCGGGATGGACGCGGCCGGGATGCCGCCCGTGATCAACCCGGCGAAGTAGCCGAGGCCGGCGGCCGCGGTGGCGCCGCCGAGCCGCCGGGCGCGGTAGCGGTACGGGCCGGCGGATTCCGAAAGGACGGTGGGCAGGGCGCCGGTGGAGATGAGCGCGCCGACGGCGATGTCGCCGAGCGCGTAACCGACGGCCAGCGGTACGGCGAGGGCGAGGACGGCGCGGGCGACCATGTTCCACGGAATGGGAACCGGTGTGCTGCGGAGCAGCTGCACCAGCCAATGTGGTGCGGCGATCTCGCGGCGCGTCGTGCTCACGCCCCTATCTTGACTTATCCGTGGCGGCCGGAGCGGTTATCGTCGCCACATGGGCAAGACGTACTCCTTCGAGGTCAACCGGACGAGCAGCGCCTCGCCCGCTTCGCTGTTCGCGCTGGAGGCCGATGGTTCCCGGTGGTCGGAATGGGCGAAGCCGGTGGTGTTCCACTCGCGCTGGGCGCGGAAGCCGGACGCGGACGGAGTGGGCGCCGTCCGGGCCGTCGGGCTGTGGCCGGTGTATCTCCACGAAGAGACGCTGGAGTACGAACAGGACCGAAAGCACGTCTACGGCTTCGCGGGTCTCGCGCCGCTCAAGGACTATCGCGCCGAAGTCTCGTTCACGCCGAACGCTTCCGGCGGTACGGATCTGCGCTGGGCCGGCCGGTTCACCGAACCGCTGCCCGGCACCGGCGCCGCCGTCCGCACGGCCCTGCGCACCGTGATCTCGATCCTGGCCACTCGCCTGGTGAAACACGCGGAACGCGCCTGACCCCACCCCCGCCCTTCCCAAGGGGGGCGACCCCGAGTCCAGTCTATCGGCGTTGGGGGACGGAAAGGGCCGCTCGGCTGAGTTGTCCACAGGGGGCGATGGTTGTGGACAACTCCTGTGGGGAACTGAAGGACGCCAAAGCCGCACAGGACGCGGCGAAGGACGCCCTAGCCGCATAAGGCGCGGCGAAAGACGCTTTCACCCCATAAGACGCGGCGAAAGTCCCCTTCAGCCCGCGCCCAGGCACAGGAAGGGGCGCCGCAGCGGATCGGCGGCGGTCGCTTCCGCGAGCGCCAAAGCGGGCGCGGTCCCCGAAGCCAACCGCCGATGCAGATCGGACATCGCGGCGGCGGCGGCCTTGTCGCCGACTCGCGCGATCGCGCCGATGACCGTCCGCGAACCACTGGCGAGCAGCGTCCCGGCGAAACCGAGCGCCTCCTCGCCGGGCCGGATATGACTCATCGCGAGTTCGCACGCGGCCAGCACCACCCGTTCCGGCGGCTTCGCGAGCCGGGCGGTTTCGTGCGCGTACAACGGGCCGTCGACGAGCTCCAGCCGCGAGAACAGCGCGTTCGCCGGTTCGTGCGCGCCGTGCGCGACCAGATGCGCCATCCCGGAACCGTCCAAAGCGGACAGTACGGCGTCGCTGGTCGCGTCCTTCCCGTCGACGAGGCGGGCCTGCGGGTACACGGTCCGCAGGTTCCGCACCTCACCGACCGAACCCGGCACCCCAGGCCCGCCGGCGAGCAGGACCGGGCCGGAGCTCCGCCGCCCGGACGCGGTCACCCATGCGGTCGCCGACGGCGCGATCGACACCGGATGTCCGTGCAGTGACGGCAAAGCACCCCACGGCAACGCGTACAGCGAGCCGATCGGCACGATGATCAGCTCGCGGTTCTCCAGCGTCTTCGCCAGCGACGCCGAGATCAGCTTGTCCAGTTTGTCCGCCCGGCGCCGCGCGGAACCGGTGACGACCTCGACCAGCGGGGCGGGCAGGTTGTCCGGGGCCAGCGCGTCGAGGTCCGCGTGCAACTGCCGCGCGGTCTCGACGATCTCCGCGAGCGGCCCCAGCTTCAGCAGCCGGAACCGGCCGCGGTCGACGACCACCGCGTACAAGGTGTCGCGATACCCCATCAGGCTGACCAGCACGCGATCGCCGAGGCGCTCCACCACCTCTTCGGGTGCCGACACCGGGCGCGGACGACCCCATTGGCTGGTGTACCACCCGAGCCGCGTCGCCTCCCGCTGCAAACGGTCGTAGCGCTCCTCGAGCTTCCCGACCGGTTCGCCGGACAACCGCCGCGCCTGGATCGTCCCCTGCACGTGCCGCATTTCGTTGATGTGCCGGGCGAGCGCGGGATCCTCGATGACCGGCAGCGGTTCGTAGCGATACACCTGCGCGCGGGTGCGTTCGAACCACGCGAACAGGCTTTTCGCCCCGGCGCCGCTGCGCCTCGCCTTCTTGAGCACCAGCGTGAGCGCGAGTTTGCCCAGCTCCTCGCCGTGCGCCGCCGTCCCGCAGACAAGGTCGAGCCCGCCCATGCGGTCGCGGATCTGCCCGAGTTCGGCCAGCCCTGCCCGCGCCTGCGCGAGCGCCGAACGCGGCCGATGCGACGCCACCGCGAGTTCGGCCCGGCACAACCGCAGCTGCATCCGGTGGTCGATCGGCGTGGTCTGCCGAGGTTTCGGTACCTGCGCCAGGAGTTCCTGCGCGGCGACCGTCTCTTCGCGACGGATCAGCAACCGCACCGCGAACATCCTGGCCGCGCCCGCTTCGTCGCGCAGACCGAGCCCGGCCAGCCGGATGGCGAGATCGGCCAGCCGCTCCGGCAGTTTCGCGGACGGCTTCTTTTCCCGGTCCGCCAGTACCTTCACCGCGTCCGCGCGGAGCCGGGTCAACTCGGCGATCTCCGCCCACCGGCCGTTGCCACGCCGCAGGAAGCTCCGCCGTGCGGACGTCGCGAGCTTCTTCGCGAGAACGTGGTCACCCTCGAGGATGGCGGCCCCGGCCCGCGCGACCTCCGCTTCCGCGACGAGATGGTGCGCACCGTTGTCCCGGAGTTCGGGGATCGCCTCGTCGAGGTGTCGCGCCGCTTCCTCGGCGAGCCCGGCGGTGAGCAGGGCCTTCGCCTGGTCGAGCCGAACGAGCGGCAGCGAACCGGGACCGTCGGTGACGAAGATCGAGGCCGCCTGTTCGTAGTGCCGGAGCGCTTCGGGGATGTCGCCGAGCAACTGGGCGTGATCACCCAGGTTGTGCCGGATCTTCCCTTCGAGGCGGCGATGGCCGTACTTGACCGCGATGTCCAGCGCGCCGCTCAGATCCTGGTAGGCGCCGTCGGGGTTGGTCATCTGGAGATGCAGCCACGCCCGGTTCATCATGTTCCGGGTCAGGAGCAGGCTGTGGTCCTCCACCTCGTCGGCCAGGCTGGGAAGCACCGCGTCGTAGAGCGCGAGTGCCTCCTCCAACCTCCCGATCCGCATCAGGACGACGGCGCGCTGCAGGACGACGGTGAACCGCAGCAGCCGCCGGGTTTCGCCTTCCGGCAGCGAAAGCCGCACTCGCTCCGCCTCGTCCAGCCGAGCGAATCCGTCCTCTTGGGACAGGACCTCGGCCTCGGCCGCGGCGAGGCTGATCAGCACCCTGACCCGGATCTCCAGCCGTTCCGGCCCGGCTGCCTTCAGCGGCCCGAGGCACGACAAAGCGCGCTGCAACAACCTGATCGCGGCGCCCGGGCCGTGGTCGGCGGCGGCGGCCATCGCCTGACGATGGAGGTCCGCGGCCTCGGCTACGGAATCAACGACAGGAAGCTGCGCGGGCACACGCACTATGGGAGCACACCCGCGCCGCATAACGGAACAGCCGTCCGGTTACAGCACCACTGTCGGGGTCACGACGGTCCGGCGACAGGTCACGTCGCCGAGGTGGATCACGATCTGGGTGGTGCCCTGGGGGACGTTGTCCAGCACGAACCGGCCTCCCTCGTCGGCGGTGGTGGAACTCGTGCCGTGCTCGGCGACACGAACCTCCACTCCGTACTCGCCGGCGGGCACGAGCCAGCCGTCGATCCGGTGTTTCTTGCCGATCTTGGTGAGGTTGATCATCACGGTCAGGTCGCTGACGGTGAAGGTGATCGTGCCGGTGTCGCTGCCACGAACGCCCGCGGTGGCGTCCATCCGTTCCCAGCGGGCGACCTCGACGTCGAGGTTTTCGAGCGCGAGCGCGAACTGAACCCGCTGCACCAGGTCTCCCGGTGGCGGGTCCAGTTCGTCCATGAAGCGCCCGATATCGGCGAGCAAGGCCTCATCGCCCGGGGAGGTCATCTCCCCCGGCGTCCCGAGGTCGTTCATCGGCTTCCCCCTTCGTGGGCCAGCAGGTCGCGCATCGATTCGAGGCAACGGCCCCTGGTCGGGCCGACACTTCCGCGCGGCATACGGAGTGCTTCGGCGACCAGTTGGTATTCGGCCCTCCCGGCGAGCACGGTCAGCCGAAGGAGCTGCTGACAGCGATGCGGCAGGCGGAGGAAGGCGCGCCAGACCCGGCGATCCCGGTCGGCGCGGACGGCTTCCTCTTCGGGGGCCGGGTGGGTGCTCTCCATGCTCTCGGCCAGCTCGTCGGTCAGCGGGACAGGCTGGGCGCGGCGGCCGAAAGGATGTTGTGCTTCGCGTCTGGTAGTGGTGATCAGCCACGCGGCGAGCGCCTTGGGGTCACGGAGTTTCTCGAGCTGACTGAACAGGGCGAGCCACACCGTCTGGACCACGTCCTCGGCGGTCAGGCGGTCGAGCCCGTTCGCGCGCGCGACATGCCACACGAGCGGGGTCAGCTCGTGCACAAGTCTGTCCATCGCCTGGCGGTCACCGGCCCGCGCCGCGCGCATGCAGGCGGCATGCAGGTCGGCACCGGTCAGTCCTTCCCATGGCGGGTCTACCTCGGTCGTTTGCACGTCGGTCACCGTATCTGCCCCACTTCGGACGTGTCTTCGTGTCGGCGCTGGCAGTATCGCGGGCCCTTCGGGGAGAAGGAGCGTGCAAGAGGCTCTGGGATACATCAAGTCACTAACTTTTTTGTCGAATTTCGGCCATTCCCCTCGATGTGGGGTGAAGGACCAAAGGCACCGGCCGGCGCGAGTAGGTGTGGACTGCGCACCGGCCGGCCCTTTTCCCTCCCCCCGGGCCCGCTCCCCAACGGGCCCGCGTCCGGGCGTCCCCCCTCCCCCGAAGGGAGCACCCGGAGGTGATGTCCGGAGGCCCCCTCGGCNGAATACCGGTTCGGCCGGAGCCGTGTCGAGCCACTCGCCGAGAGGCGGCCCCCTCGGCCTCCGGACATCACCTGTCTGTGTTGGTTCAGTTCACCGGCGGGTTGGTGCCGTTCGGCTCCCAGTTGCCGTCCGGGCTGGTGCCGGGGCGGGGCGGGACCGGCGCCGTGATCGGCTTCGGGGTCTCTTCGAGGTCCTCGGTGGCCGTGGCCTCGTCGTCGACGGGTGCGGTGTTGGTCTCGGTCGTCATCGGGTGTCCCTCATTTCCTCGACTGCTCCATAGGACGCAACGAGGCTGCCACCAGATACACGCAGAGCCAGCTTTTTCGCGGAAATTTCTTAATCTGTGGCAGGCGGGTGACCTGATCAGCGTTTTTACCCGGAAATGGTGTCGCTGAGTAGCCGTCGGCTCACGTCCGCGAGTTGTTCGGCCCAGCGCCGGTAGCCCTCGGGGCCGGGGTGGAAACGGTCCTCGGCGAAGGTCGCCGGGTCCAGCATCGCGGCGGGCATCGGGACGTGGACGACGCCGGGTAGCAGCGCCAGCCGCGCGGCCGCGGCGTCGAGGACGGCCGACCGCGCGCCGAGGACGTCCCGCAGCGGACGCGGCAGCGACGGGAACCGGCCCATCGGCGGCACGCCCGCGAGCACCACCGGGACCCGGCCCACCCGGCGCCGCACGGCGACGACGAGGTCGAGCAGGTCACGCCGGTAGCGTGTGGCCGAATGCAGTTCGATCGTGTCGTTGACACCCAGCGCGATCACCACGAGGTCGGCGGGTTCGAGCAGTGGCAGCAGCTCCTCGCGCGCCACGCGCGCGTTGGCGCCGGTCTTGCCGAGTGCCTGCCAGGCGACCGCGCCGCCGTCCCGCGCGAGTTCGTCCGCGAGCCGTCCGGTCAGCGCCTCGGCGTGGGTGGCCGCGCCGACGCCGTCCACGGTGGACTCGCCGAGCACCGCGAGCCGCACCGGGCGGCCGTCGCCCTTCACGAGGCCGGTGACCGGCCCCGCGGCACCGGGCAGCCTTGGCGTCGTACGGCGCACCCGGACGGCTTGCGCGAGCAGGATCGGGGCGAGCACCACCGCACGGCTGATCACCCCGCGACTCTACTTCCGGCGTTCCGTCCTCTGAACGCGATCGTTGCGCATGCGACAACCGCATCCAGAGGACCAAATGCGGGAGTCAGCCGCGGGCGATCGAGACCGTCTGACGGACGAGCGAGTCGTCCGCGGCCGCGCGGAGCAGGTAGTCGGCGACGTCGGCGCGGTTGATGCTGTAGCTCCCGCGGACGTTGCCGTCGGTGCGGGCGGCGATCGCGCCGGTGTGCGGCCCGTTCAGCAGGCGCGGCGGGCGCACGATCGTCCAGTCGAGGTCGCTCGCGCGCACGATCCGCTCGGCGGCGACCATGTCCGCGAAGGCGTGCCGGAGGACCCTGCCCAGGATCGGCTTGACGACGTTCCTGGTGAAGAAGGCGTCGCCGTCGACGAACGGGCCGCTTGCGCTCACCAGGAGCAGCCTCCGCGTGCCCGCCGATCCGAGCGCGGCGACCGCGGCGCGCGCCCCGTCGGTGACGATGGTCGTCGGGTTGCGGTCGCGGGCGCCGAGGGCGGAGATCACCACGTCGCGCCCGGACACCGCCTCGGTCAGCGCGCCGTGCTCGGACAGCTGGGCGACGACGACCTCCAGCAGTTCACCTTCGGCGTGCAGGCGGGACGGGTCGCGAACGACCGCCGTGACGTGGTGCCCCGCGGCCAGCGCCTGCTTGACGACTTCGGAGCCGACCCCGCCCGTGGCACCGAGAACAGTGAGCTTCATGGTCACGCCTTCCTGGGTTAGTGAACACTCACCCACTATGGTGAGTGTTCACTAACCACTTGTCGAGCGAACACTGAGAAGCCCTCAGGAGCGAACATGGGAAGCCGCGAGGAGATCGTCGCCGCGGCGGCGAAGGTGATGCGCGAGCAGGGCTACGCGCACGCCACGACGAAGGCCATCGCACGGGCGGCGGGCTACTCCGAGGCGTTGCTGTACAAGCATTTCAAGGACAAGACCGAGATCTTCATGAGCGTGCTCACCGAGCGGCTGCCCGCGCTCGGGACGACCTTGGACGAGCTGATGAGCTCCGCGGCGGACACACCGCTCGCGGAGAATCTCGCCCGGCTGGCGCGGATCACGCTGTCGTTCTATCTGGAGAGCTTCCCGATCGCGGTGTCGCTGTTCTCCTCGCGGGAACTGCTCGCGACCCATCGGGACCGGGTCATGAGCCGGGCGGGCGGGCCGGACGTCCCGCTGGTGCGCGTCTCCGCGTACTTGGGCGAGGAGGTCCGGCTCGGCAGGGTTCGCGAGGACGCGGATCTGGACGCGGCGGCGTCGCTGCTGCTCGGGGCCTGTTTCCAGTACGCGTTCCTGGCGTCCTTCGAGGACCGGGAGCCGTCCCCGGGAGAACTGGACCAGTGGGCGGAGAGGCTGGCGGGCACGCTCGTGGTCGCGGTGGCCTCGTGAGCGTTCAGGACGGATGCGGCGGCTAGTTGGTCGCAAGTCCGTGAAGGCCCCCTTCCCTACTCTGAAGGTAGGCAAGGAGGCCTTCACGGACTACGCGATCGCCATCCGCGGCCCCGGCAACACCACCAGCCCCAGCGACCACAGCGGCCGCGCGTGAAGGCCCCCTTCACGCGGCTCAGCCGAGGAAACTCGACCTTCACACCTTCATGTACTCCAAGCGAGCACGAGGGGGGTCTCACTTGCCCTTTTCGGCCCGCATCTCGTGCCACTTCGCGTACATGTCGTTGAGCTCCTTGATCATGAAGCTCAGGAAGTCGCGCATCTCGGCGACCCGCTCGCCCGCCGGCGTGTCCTCGCCCAGCGCCGAAACGCCCTCGTCGGCCGCGTCGCGCCACATGGTGATCATGCGGTCGCGCTTCATGAAGGTGGCGTACCAGAGGTCGTCGAAGAGCCGGTAGTGGTCGCGGCGCGAGCCGGGTTCGCGCTCCTTCGCGACCAGCCCGATCTGCTCCAGGTACCGCACGGCTCCCGAGATCGCGGCGGGGCTCACCGAGAGCTGGTCGGCCAGCTCGGCCGCGGTGAGGCGACCGGCGTCGGTGGTCATCAGCGCGGCGAACACCCTGGCGGGCATCCTCTGCATCCCGATCTGGGAGAGCGTGAGGCCCAGGTGCTCCACGTAACGGCGGACGGCGTCCTCGTCTCTCTGGGTGCTCGAAGCACTCTCAGGCGTCGTCGTCATGAGCACATCCTCTCCTACGTCCCCCAGAGTGATCACACCATCCATACGTTTTCTTAACTTCACAACTTCGTGAAATCACTGTACATTCAGGCACATGGAAAACGCCATCTCCATCTCCGGCCTCCACAAATCCTTCGGCCGGACCAAGGCTTTGGACGGCCTTGACCTGCAGGTACCCGTTGGGGAGGTGCACGGCTTCCTCGGCCCGAACGGCGCGGGGAAGTCGACCACCGTCCGGGTCCTGCTCGGCCTGCTCCATGCGGACTCGGGCGACGTCCGCCTGCTCGGCGGCGATCCCTGGAAGGACGCGGCGAGCCTGCACCGGCGCCTCGCCTACGTCCCCGGCGACGTGAACCTCTGGCCCAACCTGTCCGGCGGCGAGGTGATCGATCTGCTGGGGCGGCTGCGGGGCGGGCTCGATCAGCGCCGCCGCAAGGATCTGATCGAGCGGTTCGACCTCGACCCCAGGAAGAAGGGGCGCACCTACTCCAAGGGCAACCGGCAGAAGGTCGCGATCGTGGCCGCGCTGGCCTCGCAGGTGGACCTGCTGATCCTGGACGAGCCGACCTCGGGCCTCGACCCGCTGATGGAGGCCACCTTCCAGTACGCGATCCAGGAGGAACGCGAGCAGGGCCGCACGGTGCTGCTGTCGAGCCACATCCTCGCCGAGGTCGAGGCGCTCTGCGACAAGGTCAGCATCATCCGCAACGGGCACACCGTCGAGACCGGCACGCTGGCCGAGCTCCGGCACCTCACCAGGACGTCGATCTCCGCCGAGCTCGCCGGCCCGCCGAACGGGCTGACCAGGCTGGAGAACGTCCACGACCTCAAGGTCGAGGGCAACCGGGTCCGCTTCGATGTCGAAACCCGCTCCCTCGACGACGCGCTGCGCCAGCTCACCCAGGTCGGCGTCCGCAGCCTGACCAGCCAGCCGCCGACACTCGAAGAGCTCTTCCTCCGTCACTACACCACCGAAGCGAGCGCGAAATGACCGCGACGCTGGACCGTCCCGCGGTCTCGGGTGCCGCGCACGGACTCGCCGGCACTTGGCAGCTGACCAGGCTGGCGCTGCGGCGGGACCGGATCGTCCTGCCGATCTGGATCGTCCTGCTCGGGATCATGCCTTCGACCTCCTCGGGGACGTTCGAAACGCTGTACCCGACGGCCGCCGAACGGGCCGGGCTCACCGCGAGCATGGGCGCGAACCCGTCGCTTTCGCTGATCTACGGCCCGGCCTTCGACCTCTCGACCGCGGGCGGGTTCACCGCTTGGCGGCTCGGCGGGTTCCTCGCCCTGGCCGCCGGGCTGATGGCGGTCTTCACCGTCACCCGGCACACCCGCGCCGAGGAGGACTCCGGCCGCGCGGAACTGCTGGCCTCCGCGGTGGTCGGCCGATACGCCCTGCTTACCGCGGGCGTGCTGGTGTCCGCCGGCGCGAGTGTCCTCATCGGACTCGTCGAGACCGGGCTGATGATCGGCGCGAAGCTGCCCGTCGGCGGCTCGCTCGCGCTCGGCGCCGCCACCACGGTGACCGGGCTGGTCTTCACGGCGATCGCTGCGGTGGCCGTCCAGGTCGCCGAGTATTCGAGGACGGCCAACGGGATCGGCGCCACCGCGGTCGGGGTCGCGTTCCTGCTGCGTGCCGTCGGCGACTCGACCTCGGACGCGACCTGGGTCTCCTGGCTTTCCCCGATCGGGTGGGCGCAGCAGATCCGGCCGTTCGCCGACGAGCGCTGGTGGGTGTTCCTGCTGCCGCTGGCCGCGACCGTGGTCGTCGGCGCCGCCGGGTACGCGCTGCTCCCGCGGCGCGACGTCGGCACCGGCATCATCCCGCCGCGTCCCGGGCCCGCCGAGGCGGCGGCGTCGCTGCGCAGCCCGTTCGCGCTGGCGTGGCGGCTGCACCGGGGGCCGTTGATCGGCTGGCTGATCGGCACGGCGGTCTGCGCCGCGGTGTTCGGCTCGGTGGCGAGCGGTATCGGCGACGTCGTCGGGGAAAGCCGGCAGGCGAAGGAGATCTTCCAGCGCCTCGGCGGCACGGACGGGCTGATCGACGCCTTCATGGCGGCGATGACCGGCCTGTTCGCCATGGTCATCGCGCTCCACGGCGTGCAGTCCGCGTTGCGGCTCCGCGCCGAGGAGACCGCCGTGCGGGTCGAGCCACTGCTCGCGACGAGCGTGAGCAGGATGCGGCTGCTGGGAAGCCATCTCGTGTTCACGTTCGGCGGCACGGCGCTGATGATGGTCGTCAGCGGTGTCCTTTTGGGACTGTCGAACGGCATGCGGGCCGGCGGTGTCTCCGACTCGGTCGGGGACATGGTGGTCGCTTCGCTGGCGCAGCTTCCGGCGGTGTGGGTGATCACCGGCCTCGCCGTGACGCTCTTCGGCCTGGCGCCGAAGTTCTCGACGGCGGCGTGGGCGATCGCCGGGCTGGCGTTGCTGCTCAGCCTGTTCGGCCCGGTGCTGGACCTGCCGCAGGCGGTCGTGGACGTCTCACCGTTCTCGCACGTTCCGAAACTGCCCGCCGCGGAGTTCACCGCGACACCGCTGGTCTGGCTGACCGCGGTCGCCGTGGTCGCGCTCGTGGCCGGGCTCATGGGCTGGCGGCGTCGCGACGTCGGCTAGCCACAGGGGAAACCGTGAAGGCCGTCCGTCGGGACGGGCGGCCTTCACGGTACTTGCCGTACTTCGCCACCGGGTGTCACGACCAGTTTCGCGGTCGGCACCCCGCCTCCGCACGCTTCGCCCGCCGGGTAGGCGATCGCCGGGGTCACGTCGAGGACGTGGGGCTTTCCGTCGTCGAGGGTCACCGTGGTCCGGACCGGCGTGGTCGGCAGGCCCCGGGTCGGGATGAAGACGTGCTCGCCACCGGACGCGGCTTCGGTCACGCAGGCACCGGCCCAGCACAACTCCAGCGACACACGGGTGACACCGGCGGCCAGTTCCGGCGGGATGTCGAGGGAGATCCCCTCCGACAGGGCGATGGCCGGGCAGGCCTTCTCACCGGGACCGCACGCGGTCAAGGCCGTGAGCAGGAGCAGGAAAACGGGAAGTCGCCGCATACCGGGCAGACGAGGCGAAGGCCGCCCGGGTTGCATCAGTCGCTGCGGAATCCTGTGGTCGTACTGGGTGGGAGCACCGTCGACGTGGGTGAAGGTGTCACGGTCCTGGTCACCGTGCGCGGCTTGGGCGTGCTGGTGCGGGTGATGACGAGCGGTTCCGGCGAACTGGCCGGCACGGTCACCGTGACCGGCCCGACCGAACGGGAGGTCGTGGCCGGGGGCGGGGTCGTGCCGGTTTCGTACACGCGGCGCTGCGGCTCGCGGCTTGCCACCAGGAGGGCGGCGACGAGCAGCCCGGTCGCGAGGCCGGCGATGGCCGCGACCGTGACGGGACCGGTGGTGGGACCCTGACTCGACATCCGGCACCCCCTCGCCATGCGAAGCGCAGGTACGAGGACTTCTCGCGTTGATCTTACGTTTTGTTACGTAGCGTGCGCAAACCGTCGACAATGATCCGCACGAGATGCCGCTCTTCGAGTGAGTACCGTTCCGCGGCCAGGCATCCGGCGATCAGGGCGCGCAGGTCGTCGCCGTCGATGTCCTCGCGGACCGCGCCCGCGGCCTGTGCCCTCGTCAGCAACGCCTGCGAGGCCGCCCGGAAGTCGTTGCCGGCGCTCGCTTTGAAACCCAGCCCGGTCGTCTCGGCGAGCGCGTCGCAGAGTGCCCGGTTGCGCGACGCCTGCTGGACGACGCGTTTGAAGAAGTCGAAGAACGCTTCGCCGGGGTCTTCGGCGGTCAGCNACGCCTGCTGGACGACGCGTTTGAAGAAGTCGAAGAACGCTTCGCCGGGGTCTTCGGCGGTCAGCAGTTCGCGTGCTTCCCGTGCGAACTGTTCGAGCCGGTCCACGACGACGGCTTGGAAGAGCGCTTCCTTGCTGGGGAAATGCCGGTAGACGGTGCCCGCGCCGACACCGGCGATGCGGGCGATCTCGTCGAGGGGGACGGCGAGACCGTCGACGGCGAAGGCCTCTTCGGCGGCCGCGAGCACCTTCGCTCGGTTGCGGCGCGCGTCGGCGCGCAGCACGGGCTTGTCCACTGTTCCCCCTCCTCAACCGGGTCCGGCGTTCCGATTCAACGCCGACGGCGACGAGGGCATTCCTCACTGCACCGCGGTCTGCGTCCCGTCCGGCGTGAGCAGTCCTTGGACCGTGGTGAACAGGTACTCCCGGACACCGGGGATCAGCACCACCGCGGCGACCGCGAACACCGGGAAGATCAGCCGGTTCTCCACCTTCTTGCCGGTGCGGAACCGCAGCGGCTTCGGCGGCCGGATCTCGTACCAGGTCTCGCCCGCGATCGGGATCGGGAACAGGAACGGACAGCCGGATTCGGTCAGCGCGTCGCCGAGGCAGTGCACGAAACACCCGGCCGCGACGGCTATGCCGAGCCAGCCGGAGATCTCCGCGAGTTGCGCCGCCTTGTCCGGCGGGGCGGTCCACACCCACCAGCCGACCGCGGCGCCGCTGACCGGCAGGAGCCAGTCGCCGAGCGCGCCTTCGGCGAGCAGCAGGCCGAGGACGACGACACCGAACACCGCCCACGGACCGCCCTCGGCGGTGCCCCAGGAGGTCAGGAAGCCGAGACCGACGGCGAACAGCACGGTGTGCGAGAGATGGCGGTGCTTACCGGTGACCTTCTCGTCCCGAGGCCCCTTGGTCAGCGCGTAGAGGGCCGCCGAAACCCGGCGGAGCAGCCAGGAGATCGCGCCGGTGAACCAGCCGAGCAGTTTCGACGCGCGGGCGCCCGGGTGGTCGAGGTCGGGCAGGAGGGCGAATCCGGCCGTGGTCGCGGCGAACACGACCGCTTGGTGCACCGTGCCCGCCCCGACGACGGGTGCGAGCGCGAGGCCCGCGCACCATCCGGTCAGGGCATGCGTCCGCCCCATCATCGTGCTGCCCCCAGGTGTCGCGGATCACGAGCCCACGACCGTATCGGGGGATCAGGCGGGAGGCTCCTCCGACACGCTGAGGTGCTCGGCGACGCCGGTGAGCTCGATCACTCGGCTCACCTGCGGGCTGGGCACGAGTTCGAGCTCGACCTCCTTCTCGGCGGCCTGACGCTGTGCCTGGAGCACCACGTTCAACGCCGAGGAGTCGAAAAACGTCACGCCGGTCAGGTCGGCGACCACCCGACCCGACGGTTTGTCCGTGATCAGGGCCCCGAGGGTCTCCTGAAGCTGCGGGCTCGTCAGCAGGTCGAGCTCACCGGTGACCACCACACGCGGTTCAGACGCCTCGGCGTCCAGCGTGATGCTGAAACCGGGCGGCGTGGTGTTCTGGTCCGCTGCGGGCATGCACATTCTCCTCATCAGGTGAGAACCGACGCTCAGCGCCGGAACGCGCCTGTGGTCTCAAGCGACGGCCGCGCCCAGTCCGGACACGGACGCACGCTCTTCTTCGGCGGGTAGGCGTGGCTGTCCCCGCAACGACAGTCCCAACCCTAACCCAGTACGGACGAGGCGCCACGATCGCCGTCGCGCGCGTCGCCGACCGGTGCCCGGGACACGCTCAATGCGCGGTCAACGCCTTGCGCCCGGCGCGGCGTTCGCGGAGGAACAGCTCGCGGCGCTCGATCTCGCCCAGTCCACCCCAGATGCCGTACGGCTCCTGCACGGCGAGCGCGTGCTTACGGCACTGCGCCAGGACGGGGCAGGTGTGGCAGATGGCCTTGGCCCGCGATTCGCGCCGCTCGCGGGCCGAACCGCGCTCGTTGTCCGTGTGGAAGAACAAGCTGCTGTCAGCGCCTCGGCACGACCCACGGAGCTGCCAGTCCCACTCTTCCGCCACCACGTTCGGCAGCCGGCTCACGTCAGCCATGTCGGTCCCCGCCTTCCCAGGAGATCGTTTGTCGCCGGTTACATGCCCGCCCCCTGCGCGGCTCAAACGTGGGTTTGGTTTGCTCACACCCAGGGCATCTGACGGATCGGCAGTGCAGCTGGAGAGAGGAACACACGTGGTGGACAACACCCCGCCCAGCGGCGAGGGCGCTCAACTCATCGAGGTACGCACGGCCGCGGTACCGCATGTGGTACCGACTCTCCGGACGATCGTCGCGGACATCGCGATGCGCCAGGACTTCGACCTGGACGCCGTCGAAGATCTCCGGATGGCGGTGGACGAAGCCTGCTCCATGCTGCTCCCCTCGGCCGCCGACGGGCACCTGACCTGCGTTTTCTCCTGGAAGGACGGGCGGATCGAGGTGACCGTTTCGGTGCTTTCGGACTCTCCGGAACCCGACGACGAGACCGGTCTGTCCTGGCAACTGCTCACCGCGCTGGCCACGTCCGCGCGACGGAGTGTCACCCCGGCCGACGGCGGCTACCTGTCCAGGGTGGAGCTCATCCGGGAGAGCGAGGCGGCCCGGCCGTGACCGAACCCGTCGAGCAAGACGGCGCGGACGTCCCGGCCCTGTTCGAGCGCATGTGCGCGCTGCCCCAAGGCGCTCCCGAACGCGAAGCGCTGCGGGACGAGCTGGTGCGCGCGCACCTCGAACTCGCGCGCAATCTGGCGCGCAAGTTCCGCAACCGGGACGAGTCGATGGAGGACCTGGTCCAGATCGCGACGATCGGGCTGATCCACGCCGTCGACCGGTTCGACCCCGGCCAGGGGAGCGACTTCCTGGCCTTCGCGGTCCCCACCATCTCCGGCGAGCTGCGGCACCACTTCCGCGACAACAGCTGGTCGGTGCGGGTGCCCCGGCGCCTCAAGGAGCTGAACGCGAACATCTCGGCCGCGCGCGAAGAGCTGACGATCCGGCTCTCCCGCGCGCCGAAGCCCAGTGAGATCGCCGCCCATCTCGGCGTCCCGATCGACGAGGTCTACGAGGGTCTCCGTGCCGGCCAGGGCCGGTACGGCGCCTCGCTGGACAACCTCCTGGAGAACTCGGCGCACACCCGCTTCGGCGAAGCCGACGCCAACCTGAGCCAGGCGGAGCTGCGCGAGGCGCTGCGACCGATGCTAGAACGGCTGCCCGACCGTGAGCGCAAGATCGTCGCGCTGCGGTTCGGGTCCGGGATGAGCCAGTCGGACATCGCCCGCCGTGTCGGTGTTTCCCAGATGCAGGTGTCAAGATTGCTGGCCGCCACGCTCAAGAAAATGCGGGAAGGTCTGACCGAGACCGAACTCACGGACGGGACCTGATTCGTCGACGGCCCTTGTGGGTATCTGGGAGGCGAACAGCGGATCTGGGAGTCTCTCGTGAGGGGAGGTGCGGAACCATGACGATGTCCAAGACCCGATCGGAGGGCTCGTTGCCGGTGGTCTCCCTCCCTCTGCCGGTCGATGTGACGGCACCGGCCGTCGCGCGGCAGGCGGTACGAGCGACTCTGTCGGGCTTCGGCCTCGACGGCCCGGCGGTCGACGACGTCCTCCTGGCGACCTCCGAGCTGGTCACGAACGCCTTCGAGCACGGCGAGAAGCCGGACAGGCTCGAAGTCGAATACTCCGGCGGCAGGCTCACCCTGCGGGTTTTCGATTCCGGGTCGGGGCGGCCGAAGCTGAAGGAGCCATCGCCGATGGCGGCGCGCAGCCGCGGTCTCCAGCTGGTGCACGCGTTGTCCGACGACTGGGGCCACGAGCTCTGCTCCGGCGGGAAGTACGTCTGGGCCGTGTTCAGTCTCGACCGGGCAGACGCCTCAGCCTGAGCGCCGCGTCCGTTTCGGCGATGCGTTCCCGGAGCGATTTCCGCTCCAAGGCCTCGACGGCGGCGACCAGCACCTCCCTGAGCGGGTACGGCAGTTCGGCTTCCAGCTGCGCGGCCGCGGCGCTGGTCGCCGCCCATTCGGCTTCGAGCGTCGGCATCAGACGCCGCGTCTTCTCGGTCAGCGAAACGATCCGCTGCCGGGCGTCGGCACCGGGCCGGAGCGAGACGAGGTCCTGGCGCGCCATCTGCGCGATCGTCTGGCTGGCCGCGGAATGGGTCACGCCGACTTCGGCGGCGAGGTCGCGGATGGGCAGCGGCCCGTACGTGACGATCGCGCGGACGAACGGCGTGAACCGCGGGCGGTAGTCCCCCAGCCCGATGTCCTCGAAGAACGCGGCGACGTCCGCCTCGGTCACTTCGAGGAGGTGCCTGAGCAAAGTGCCCATACCTCGTTCGCGCGGCGGCCTCCCCACCAGCGGATCATAACGACATAATCGCCGGATGACGCCCGAAGAGCTGCTGACGACCACCCGGACCGTCCGCAAACGACTGGACCTGACCCGGCCGGTGCCTCTCGAACTGGTCAAACACGCCCTCCAGGTGGCGCTGCAGGCGCCGAGCGGGTCGAACACGCAGCGCTGGCACTGGCTCGTGATCACCGACCCCGGGCAGCGGGCAGAGCTCGGGAAGCTGTACCGGCGTGCGTGCCGGGAGTACCTGGATTCCCCACGGGCGGCGGGGAAACTGTTCGCGGACGACCCCGAACGGTCGAAGGTGCAGAAGCGCGTCGGCTCCAGTGTCGAGTACCTGGCCGACAAGATGGGCGAGGTGCCCGTGCACGTCATCCCGTGCTTGGAGACGAACAGCGCGGAGCTGCCCGCCGGCAACCAGGCGGGTCTGTGGGGGAACCTGCTGCCCGCGGCGTGGAGTTACATGCTCGCGGCGCGGGCCGTCACGCTCGGCACGGCGTGGACGACGCTGCACCTCGCGTACGAGAAGGAAGCCGCGGAGATCCTCGGCCTGCCGGAGAACGTGCACCAGGCCGCGCTCATCCCGACGGCGTTCTACACCGGTGACACCTTCAAGCCGGCCGCGCGTCAGCCGCTCGAAGAGGTCATGCGGCTGGACCGCTGGTGAGGTAGGACTCGAGCCGGTCCGCCAGTTCCTTGGGATGGCTCAAGGGCACGGAGTGGGAGCCGTCGATCTCGTCGGGGGCGAACCCGAGCCTGTCCTGGACGACCCGGCGTTGGAACTCGGGCGTGAAGAAGCGGTCTTCGCGCGCGATGAGCACCTTCGTCGGGACGTCCGGCCACTCGTCCAGCGGCCACGGCTGCGACCATTCCGCGCTGACCTGGTTCCGGCCGTGCGAGCCCGCCTCCGCGACGATGTCCGAGTGGACACCGTTGTAGAACTTCTCCACGTCGGTGAGGTCCTTCGCGTCCTCGAAACCCGTGTTGCCCCACCAATCCCCGGGTGTCTCGCCCGGTTTGGGGATCATCGGCGTCAGCATCACGAGCAGCCGCGCCGCCAGCTTCCCGGCGACGAGCGGCGCGGTGAAGCCGCCGTAGGAATGGCCCAGTATCACCAGGTCCTCGCGGTCACCGATCGCGTTCACGACGGCGTCGACGTGCTCCGGGAAACCGGCCTTCTCGTCGTCGATCGGCAGGTTCACCGCGACGACGTCGTGCCCGCGGCCGGTCAGCTCCGCCTCGAGGATGTGGAAGTCCCAGGCGCTGCCGCCACCGCCGTGGATCAGTACGAAGGTCGCCATCGCCCCAGCCAACCCGAATTCGGGCGGATCAGCAACGACCGAGCATGTCGCTGAGGGCGCTCTTCTCGGCGGTGGTGATCGTGAGGCCGTAGTAGTGCTTCACGGTGATCCAGTCGGTGGCGTAGGTGCACCAGAACGAGACGAGCGGCGGCTTCCACTGGTCCGGCGCCTTGTCGCTCTTCTCCTGGTTGACGTTGTCGGTGACGGCGAACAGCTGCGGGCGGGTCAGGTCGTTCGCGAACTGGCGCCGTTTCTCGTCGGTCCACGACTTCGCGCCGCTGACCCAGCTCTGCGCGAGCGGGACCATGTGGTCGATGTCGACGTCGGTCGGCTTCGTCCAGGTCTCGCCGTCGTAGATGCTCGTCCAGCTGCCGGAGGTCGGGGCGCAGTCGGAACCGGCCTTGACGTCCTTGCCGTCACGCTTGAGCACGAACTCGCGGGTGTTGCAGTTGTTCCCTTGGTTGTCCCAGTGCGGGTACTTCTTGCGGTCGTAGCCGTCCATCGAACCGCGCGGCGCGACGGTGAGCTCGTCCAGCTGCTTGCGCGCGTCGGCGGCGCTCGCGGGGTTGGCGGGCTTCGGCTGCAGCGCGTCGCCCTTGCCGCTCACGAACCAGAAGACCGCGAGTACGACGGCGGCGAGGGTGATCAGCAGGAGCAGCCGCTGTGCCGTGGTCATCTGGCTGGTACGCGTAGCCACCGCGCGGTTCCTCTCGACGGGGGTTGGGGAGCGCCAAGTATCGCCGCGGCGGGCGGGGAAACCGGGTGCGACACGGCGATGACACGCGGTAGTTGTTGTCACATCCGGGTCCTGAGCAGCGACTACCCCAGGGACGCTGCCGGAAGGAGCGGGCTTGTGGGCGACGGAAAACGTAAATGGAACACCCGGATCGACGACTATCTGAACCGGAAGGCCGCGGAACGCGGACACGTGATCGCCATGGCACGTATGGGATCCACCGCGCTGGAGCGCGGCGATCTCGACGAGGCCGAGGCGTGGTTCCGCAAGGCCGCCGAGGGCGGGGACAGGGTCGCGATGGGCAACCTGGCGCACCTCCTGAACGAACGCGGCGTGCCGGAGCAGGCCGAACGCTGGTATCGGGAAGCGGCGACGGCCGGTGATTCGCATGCCATGTCGCATCTGGGAAATCTCTGCGCGCGACGAGGGGATTCGGACGCCGCCGAGGACTGGTGGCGGCGTGCCGCCGGCGAGGGCCGGGTCGAGGCGATGGCGGATTTGGCGCGGTCACTGCACCGGCGTGGCGAACTCCAGGAAGCCGAGTACTGGGCCAGCGACGCCGCGGAGGCGGGCAACGTCGAAGGAATGATCACGCTGGGCGCCGTGCTCTGCGACACCGGCCGGACCTCCGAAGCGGATCCCTGGTGGCGCAAGGCGGGCGAAGAAGCCGACGCGACGTCGCTGATCAAACTCGGCCACCAGGCCCAGCAACGGGGCGACCTCACGCGCGCCGAAAGCTGCTACCACGCCGCCGCGGCCGCCGGCGCCCCCGACGCCGCCGTCCGCCTCGGCCTGGTGCTGCACCGCCGAGGCGAACTCGACGCCGCCGAACGCTGGTATCTCAAGGCCGCCAAACGGGGCGACGCCGCGGCGATGACGAACCTGGGCGTGCTGGCCAACGACCGGAACGATCCCGGCGAGGCCACCGCCTGGTACCGGAAGGCCGCGGAGCTCGGCAGTGTCCCCGCGTACACCAACCTCGGCACGCTCGCCGCCGACCACGGGAACTTCCAGGAGGCCGAGCACTGGTTCCGCGCGGCCGCCGACACCGGCGACCAGGCGGGGCGACGGCATCTGGAGGAGCTGTACCGCAACCGTCAGCGGTTCTAGGCTTTCCAGTTCCGCATCGCGGCGAACCCTTCGCGCAGCCGCTGGAGTTTGCGGCTGCGGTACGGGTCTTCTCCGTCGTCGAGCCTCCACCGCTCCTCGACACCGGCGCGGAACACCGCGAGCCCCTCGAAACCGAGGCCCGCGGTGAAGTCCGCGATGTTCACGTCGACCCGGCCAGAGCCGTCGAGGTCCAGCCGCAGCAGCCACTCCGCGAGCTCCTTGGGCTCCGGCGGCGAGTCCGCGCAGGCCTCCGCGTACAACGCGAGCGCGCCCCGCGCCTCGTCGCCGAGCGCGCCGAACGAATCCTCGACGAAGTCCAGCGCCTCCACCACCAGCTCGATGATGCGGCACAGCAGCGGCCCGTCCATGAGTTCCCTGGCGGTGGCGAGCACCTCGCGCACCTTCTCGGTGTACGCGACCGTGCCCTGGAAGCCGACGAAACCGCGCAACCGCAACGTTCGCTCGACGTGACGCCGCAACGCGTCGAGGTCGCCGCGGCCCGCCTTGAGCGAGAGTTTGCGGAACAGGGCCGGGTCCTCGTTCGCGTGCCCGACGAGCAACTCGATCAGCTCGGCGCGGTCCAGGGTCTCGACGTACCCGCGGATGTCGGCCGCGCCGCCGTCCGCCACGCCCTCGAGGACCAGCAACCCGACGGCCACGCAGTGCTTGCAGAAGAAGCCGTCCGCCGCGTGCGGGCAGGTGCACTCGCCGACCAGCTCGCCGTCGACGTTGCGCAACCGGACCGTGTACCGGTCGGTGCCGCTGACCACCGCCGTGACCCCGCCCGCGACGTCGTCCAGCGTCTCGACCGACTCCAGGTACTTGGAGCCGCGCGCGAAAGAGACGTCACCGGCCTGCCTGCGGAGTTCGTCCTCGCTGAACCACGTCACCGCCCTATTGAACCCCTTGGGCCGGAGGACCGAGGAACAACCCACCGCTCGCGTCGAGGACCTGCCCGGTCACCCACCGGGCGTCGTCGGAGGCGAGGAAGGCGACGACGTCCGCTATGTCCTCCGCTGTACCGAGCCTCCGGTGCGCGGTGAGGGTTTTGATGGCGGCCTCCAGCTCCGGCGTGAAGATCTCGCCATTGTCCGCGGTCCTGGTGGCGCCCGGCGCGACGACGTTGACCGTGATCCCGCGCGGTCCGAGCTGGTGGGCGAGGGTGCGGCTCATCGTCTCGAGCGCGCCCTTGGTCATCGCGAAGGACGTCTGGTCGGGGTTGGCCATCCTGGTCGCGACCGACGAGACGTTGACGATGCGGCCGCCGTCGTTCAGCGGTGCTCGCTGGATGAGGAAGTACGGCGCTTTCACGTTCACCGCCATCAGGCGGTCGAAGCTTTCGGGCGTGTCCGTCTCGATCGGGCCCGCCGGCTGGGCGGCCGCGTTGTTGACCAGGATGTCCAGGCTGTCGATGCCCTCGATGGCTTTGTCGACTCCCGCCATGGTCGACAAGTCGGCCTGCTCACTCGACAGTTTGATGGTTCGTATGCCGTCCTTCTCGAGCCTCCGCGCGATCGCCGCCCCGATCCCCCGCGACGCCCCGGTCACCAATGCCGTCTTCATCGTCCACCCCAGATGTTAGTGACTAACACTTTGATAGTGTCTACCACGTGAGTCTCCGAGACCGCCAGCGCGCCGAAACCCGGCTTCTTCTGCAGGAGCACGCGATCCGCCTCTTCACCGACGTCGGCTACGACGCGACCACCGTCGCCGACGTCGCCGCGGCCGCCGGCGTCTCGGCGATGACGGTCTACCGGCACTTCCCGACGAAGGAGGACCTGGTCCTCTACGACGAGTACGACCCTGTGACCGCTTCCGCCGTGCTTGCGCAGCCTCCTTCCCTTCCCCTGGCCGCGCGGATCGGCCGCGCCTTGGAGTCGACCGCCGCTTTGGGGTCTTCGCAGGAGAAGGCTTTCCTGCTGACGCGGCTACGGCTGATGATCTCGGTGCCGGCGCTGCGGGCGCGGCATCTGGACAGCCAGTACGCGACTGCTGATGCGATCGTGGCCGCTCTCAGCGGCCCTTCTCCTTCGCCGGACGAAGAGTTTCAGGTGCGGGCTACGGCTATGGCGTGCCTGGGCGCGGCACATGTCGCGCTGCTGCGGTGGGCGGAGACTGGCGGAGAGGCGGATCTGGCGGGCTTAATCCGGGAGGCTCTGGCCAGCGTGTTCGGGGATTAGCTGGCTAGTCTTCGCAAACTATCCACACCATTATCCAGATCATGGGTCTCAGGGACTGACGAACGACGTGAACGACCAGTGCGCTTGATCATGGTCGAGCCGACCTTGCGAGATATTCCCGCACCTTGTCCGCGACGGAATCCAGTCTCGCCAGGTTATCTGTTTCGGTATCAATAACGTGATCCACGTGATCAAATCCAGCCTCCTTGAGGTTGCGCAGATATGGCGCAAACTCCGCAGCCGCACGCGCCGAAGCGGAGTTCTTTTCAGGATTGTTTTCCCATGGTTCTCGGCGCTCTACATCCATCCGCCTGGCCAAAGTGGTGAGGTCCGCGACGCACACCAACCACGATTCCTCACCAAGAAACCGACGCCTCGCGCCTCTAACCATGGCGGTCGCTGTCGAGCGCACTGAATCAGTGGCGATGTCGTTGAACGGTCGTAACGGATCGTAGAACCAAATCAGCACCCGTTGGCGATGCGACCCGTCGATCACGATGTCCCATCCCGAGAGTTCGTTCGCGCCACGAGAATTGAGCACCATGCCTGCTGGCAGGCCCGTACCGAGCGCACTCTCAAGATACAGTCGAATCCGGTCTTGACGTGTGCTCGTGGCCCCCGCTTCCACTCGGCCCGAATCCTGTATCTCCTCCACCGAACTAGGACGAACTACGATGTCTAGCAAGTTTCCCGCGATTCGAAGCAAATCCTGCGGTTGCGCCATCAACAGTCGCCTACCGGTGCGGTCTCGTAGTTCGTCCACCAGTTCCACTCGGGGTCCTACGGGCAAGTTCTGCACGCGTCGCCACCAGTCTTCCTTCACGTCACCGGTCACGAACAGGACGTCTACTTTTCGACGCTCCGCTTCGAAAAGCGTCTGCTCCCATACCAGATAGTCGCCCGCACTACGATTGTCATCCTTTTCTCTATCCTGGTATCCGGGCGGTGTTCGCGTCTGATTTCTCCGCTCCGCCTCCTTGAGAGCCTTGGCCATAGCCTCCTGCGAGAACGCCGGACCGATACGCCCATCGAGCAGCCGCAGAAGCATGGCGAGGATCGGATCCGTGTTGGTATCTCGAGCGCCCTGCAGCGAATCGTCACGGTCCTCGGTGATAAATTCCCTAATCTTACTGTAAGCCTCATCGAGAGTCGAAAGAAGCTCATGACGGCGGGACTGCGGAAGGCCGACAGCCTTCATCCAACGCGACATGACATCACGCACCGCCTGCACCGGCTTCTCAAGATCTTTAACAGCAGCCGCATGGACGTTGTGTCGGGTTAAGATTGTTTGTTCGCGGTTGCGGAAAAACTCATGTGCCGCTTGGTGCGGCACCCACATCGAGTCGCCAAGCCGTTCGAAAACCCTGAGAAGATCACCTCGAGCCTCTTTGGTGAACCGGTAGAGGTTTAATAGCACGTTTGTGTCGAGAACCACCAATCCCGTTTTCAGGACAGCAGAGTAATCCGCATCCGTCGGTGACTGATACGCCTCAAATCCTTTGAAGAGGCGAGCGGTAGGCGGATTCGGCGAGTCATCCCCCACGACGGCACCCTTTCACATCACGGTGACTCTCGCGGAGCCACGCCTCGCTCAGCCAACGCCGCCAACACCAGGTCTACGGCCTCAGCTGCTTCGACATGTTCCCATACCCGTACCACGGCCCAGCCTTCCGAGCGCAACACAGTATTGGTCTCCCGATCTCTCGCGCGGTTCCCTTCGATCTTGTCGCGCCAAAACGTCGCATTGGACCGAGACGGCCGGTGGTGCTCTGGGCAACCATGCCAGAAGCAGCCATCCACGAACACTGCAACTTTCGCCCGGGGGAATACGATGTCCGCTGTCCTGCGCAGCGTCGGCAGCGGACGGGCGGATACTCGGTAGCGAAGTCCGCGCTGGTATAGACGGGAACGCAGTAGCAGCTCAGGCTTGGTGTCACGCCCCTGATTCGCACGCATGACGTGGCGCGCAGCTCGAGAAGTGGCCCATGAGTCATCGGAGACCTTCGGCAGGCCCTTATCCCGAGCACGACTCCACGCCTGGGCCAAATTGCCAGCACGCGTATTGGCGGTAACCACTCCGAGGCCACGCGTATATGACCGCCGCCCGTCCGTCCACCGCAACGAGGCTACGACCTGACCATTCGCCGTTGGCCGTAGCCGCACCGAAGCAAGGCTCGTCCGCCCGTTCCCATGATCTACTACCCGGCAGGCCCGCCCGCCTGCCGCCTTATCTTGCTCAGACGCCGCTCGCTTCCTAGCGCCAACCAGTCGCCAGGCGCGTTCCGCAGGCCAGCGAGAGCCTCGGGCCGAAGCACGAGGCTGACCGATCATTCCTGGTTCTCCGCCTTCTCCAGCGCGGTAGCGACGGCCCGAGCGAAGACCTCCCCGAGCAGCACAGGAACCGCGTTTCCAAGCTGACGCATCTGCTCGCCCCGCGGGCCGCTTGCCTCCCATTGATCCGGGAACGACATCACTCGCGCCGCCTCCCGCACAGTCATGTACCGGTGCTTGTAGCGCCATCCGCCAGGGGCGGTGGGATCTTTGACTCGGTCATCTCGGAGCATTACTGACTCCCCGCCGGGAACGCCGTGCACACCCGCCTTTACGGTCTTCGCCGGGCGGTCACGTTCGTTAGGGGTATGGCCGTCATAGATCCGGGCGTCTGGCCATCCTACGTGATGGGTGAACCCGTTCGGCTTTCGATCGACCCGGTCAAGCCACTCATCAGGGATGTCGGGCACAGGAGGAAGGTTCTCCTTGCCCGGCCCCTGATACCCCGAAAGCGCGTCGCGAAGCGTTCGCCACGGTTTGCGTCCATCATCGAGTAGTGGGGATGTGGGCAAGCGCGCGACTACCCTGTCACGCACGTGCGGGGGTACATCTGGGTGCCGCACCCAATAGGAACCGGGGTTGCCCTCGTCATCGTCGAGCATCGAGCGGTGCAACGCCGCCTCCGAGTACTCGGGTCGTACCGAAGCTGCGAACGCGTCGATGTCCACATCGAGATCCGATCGGAAGGCGACGATGATAACCCGGTGTCGGATCTGCGGCACCCCGTAGTCGGCCGCATTGACCGGGAATGGCCTCACTACGTACCGTTTACGCGGGTCGTCTTGCGTCTCTGCCAGCCGTTTGATCAGTAATGCGTTATGTTCCTGCCAGGTCGAATCCGGATCCCGTTTCTCAAACGGAAGGGCCAACTCGTTGAGAATGTAGCGGAAGTACGGCGCGAAGGAGGGGCGCAGCAACCCCCGGACATTCTCGCAGATGATCGCCTTAGGCTGGATCTCCCGGATAGCCCGAAACATCTCCGGGAACATGTTGCGCTTGTCCTCGTCACCCTTTGCGATACCGCCCAGACTGAAGGGCTGACACGGGGGACCACCCGCCAGGAGGTCGACTTCCGCTTCGGCGAGATAGGACATGTCAAGCGACTGAATGTCGCCACTCACTAACGGGGGGCGCTGACCCGGGGCAGGTATGGTTGGCAACACACCATCTGGAACAGGATCAGCCAAGTTGATCGCAAGCGTCCGACAGGCATGTTTGGCAAACTCATTGAGCAGAAGCGGACGGAAGCCAGCGTTGCTGACAGCCATCGCCAAGCCGCCGCCGCCGGCGAAAAGCTCCACCGAGGTTCGTTCCACCCGCGATCCTTTCCGCTGGTCAGCCATGCGAAAATCCTACCCGAGAGATCATCTGGTCACCGTCAAATCGCCCGAGTGTTGCGGGGGCGATCGTCACGGGAACCGTACCCTGAGCGCGACGACTCTTGCGAGGGGAGGCGACCCAAAATGCGTGCCGCCCTCCTGACGACCGGCAGCTAGTACTACTCTGTGTTCGTGACTGGCTGTGACGGCTTGTAGCCTTCCGGGGGAGACGGGCATGCTCCCGTACGTGTTTGGCGCCGAGGGACAGCGGATAGGGAGACTCGTGAGCGAAAGTCGATTCATCGATGTGACACCGCATCCGAGGATTCTCGGCGTGCTCGGCGACATCGAGTTCGCCAATTGGCAGTGCCTCGCCGAACTCATCGACAACGCCTTCGACGAGTTCCTGTCCGCAAACGACACAACGAAGAAGCCCACGGTCGCCGTCTCGCTCCCGCCCGCTAACGCCGATCGCTCCACCGCCAGCATCTCCGTGCGGGATAACGGACGCGGAATGAGCCTGGAGGCAGTAACTAAGGCGATCAGCGCTGGCTGGACTAGCAATGCCCGACATGGTGCACTCGGCCTGTTCGGCATGGGATTCAACATCAGCACCGCCCGCCTTGGCAGGCACACGACGGTAGTCACCAGTCGGGAAGGTGACACGCACTGGGTGGAAGTCGTTCTCAACCTGGCAGAGATCGCCAATACCGAGCGCTACCAGGCACCCTTTCGCCTCGTGCCGAAGGCAAACCCAGCCGAGCACGGCACCACTGTCACCGTCAGCGAGTTAAAGTCCGAACAGTTCCAGGCGCTCAGGCGGACGAACACGCAGAAGGCAATTCGCGAAAATCTTGGTGATATCTACAGCTATCTCCTCGAAACCAAGGGTTTCACCCTCACGCTCAACAACAAGAAAGTCTTTCCCCGCCGTCAATGCGTGTGGGATGAGTCCAGATTCGTCACTCGCAACGGTGTCGACATCCACGCCGTGCAACGGATAGACAGGGAGCTCTCGGCGAGGCTAGCCTGCATGGACTGTGGTAACTGGAACCCTCTTGACGTAGAGCTCTGCGAAGAGTGCGGAAGTGAGCGGCTCTCCAAGCGCGCTCGCCGCGTGCATGGTTGGATCGGCATCCAGCGCTATGTACACAAGTCCGAATATGGGATTGATTTCTTGCGCAATGGTCGCAAGATCCTAATCCGAGATAAACGCGCCTTTTACTGGCTGCCAGAGGACGCCGTCGACCCCGAACTCGAGTACCCGATCGACGACAAGTCTGCTCGTGGTCGTATCGTCGGCGAAATCCACTGTGACCATGTCACGCCTAATTACCAGAAGAACGCGTTCGAGTTCGAAAGCCTGGAATGGCAACAGGTCCTCAGGCTGATCCGAGGCGACACGCCATTGCGCCCCAAACGCTTACCCGGGACTGTCAATGACAGTCCACTTGCGTTGCTGTACACCGGATACCGACGGAATTCGCCGGCCGGACTCAGTTATCTGATCCCAGGCAAAGACGGGCAACCAATCCACGAAAAAACCTATGAGTGGGCCAAGCGATTTCGCGACAACGATCCCGATTACGAGACGGATGAGATTTGGTACCGCTCCGCTTATCAGAACGACCACCCACCTACGGAGCCCGACACAGGTGACGACGCGTCCGGCACCGGCATTCTGCCCGGGCTGGATGACGACGAGCAAGGTGACGACGACGGCACGGGACCTCACGGCCAGCCGGGCGATAAGGGTGAGTCGAATCCACCAGCGGAGACAGTCGAGGATCGACTCAAGCGCTATCGCGAGCACGGAGAGCCGCTGCTCGACTTAAACGGCAAGTACAACCTGGCCGACCTGGGTTCGATCGAGCTGTCAGCGTGGCTGGTCAAGGGACAGAAGCTCATCGACCGACGCGAGCAGCCTGCGCCGGTCGTCACCTACATGCTCAGGTCACCGACGCTGGAGGTGTTCGTCAACCTCGACGATCCACTGTTCCAACGCCGCGGCGCTGATCCGCGGGACATCGCCCTAGTCGAGGTCTCCGAGTATCTGCGCGTGCGGGCGAGCAGACTGGACACACCTTTGTCACGAGTCATCGCCCACCTCAAGGACTCGAACGCCGTGGATGACCTCACCCCGACCGCAATGGCCGACATGGCGGAGCGGCTGCTGGATCAGGTACGCGAAGCGATGATCCCGTTCGTGGCGGAGTCACCTCAGCGACACTGGCATGTGACAACTGAGATGGAGCGTAAGGACGCGCAACGTCGATTCGCGTTCGAAGTCCCAGGAGCCGAGCCTTGGGGTGACCAGATCGAAACCGGCGAGTTCATACGCTACCTGCGGGGCAACGCGGTTAAGCGAATCCTCCGTGAGGCACCCGAAACGTTCTTTGACAACCGAGTCTTTGCCAGGGCTTACGAGGGAGTCGATGAGTCAGTGCGCGATGTGGTGGTAGAGCGGGTGCTCGGTCCGTTAGGTGATCTCGCCCTTCTGGAAGAGCAGCGCCCCCGGCTGGAGCTCGACGAGCTCGCACGCGTACGAGCCAGTGCCCGGTTGGTGTCACGCGCACTGGCTCGGTGAGGGGGCGCGTCGGCGTGGGTCACTTTCTCGATCCTCCGACTCTGCTCGCCTCCGGTCCAGTCCAGTTCCCACGGCGAATCGAGCGGCTGCTGTGGCACCTCGGTGCGACATCTGTAGTCAACATCGACGGTCCGGGGGACGAGGGCGGCGACATCCTGGCCAAACTGCGCGGGCGAGAGTGGGTCCTGCAGTGTAAATGGAAGAGCAGAGGGCCGGTGGGCGAGGAGGCGGTGGACGAGGTCGCACGAGCCAGAGATAGCTATCGCGTCACACGCGCCGCAGTTGTCACAAACTCGAGGTTTAGCCCTACGGCTCGTAGGCGAGCTGCAGAGTTGGGGCGCATTGGCCCACCGATCGCCCTCTGGGACGGCGGACATCTCGAACGAGCTTTCAGTGGCCTTCCCGATCACTTTGGGCAGGTCAGGCGGCGTGACTATCAGGACCAAGCAGTCGCGCGGCTGAAAGCCGACTTGAGGTCAACTGGCCGCGGGCTGCTTGTCCTCGCAACCGGGCTTGGTAAGACCGTTGTTGGCGGGGAGGTCATCGGCGAGTATCTCCAAAACAACCCAAAGGCCAGGGTGCTCGTCGTGGCGCACGCAAAAGACTTAGTGCACCAGCTTGAGCGCGCACTGTGGCGGCACCTGCCCAAGGGCGTGGAGACCCGGTTGCTCACTGGAGATCTCAAGGCGGACAAGATGGATGGCCTCACGTGCGCCACCGTCGGTTCCGCTCTTTCGGCTGCGGAGTTCGGCTACCGACCAGAGTTGGTGATGGTCGATGAGGCGCATCACCTGAGTGCGGACGGGCAGTACGAGCAGCTCCTGCGGCTGTTGGAGCGGTCGTGGCAATTTGGTGTCACGGCGACTCCTTGGAGAGGTGACGCCTACGACATCACTGATCGGCTGGGCGAGCCAAGCTTCACGCTTGGGATCGAGGAGGGCATGCGCCGGGGATACCTCGCCCAAGTCGACTACAAGCTATTTGTCGACGACATCGATTGGGACGCCGTAAAGGCCGCCAGCATCTACTCCTACGGACTCTCTGAGCTGAACTCGAAGCTGTTCCTTCCCGAACGCGACGACGCTGTGAGGGATGAGCTGGCCGCTGTATGGGCGCGAACTACTCGTCCAAGAGCGATCGTGTTCTGCCGCACGATCGAGCACGCTGAGCGAGTCGCCCGGCTGCTCCGTCAAACACCCCTCTGGACGGGGGCCGAGGCGGTGCACAACGATCTGAGCAAGCGCGACAGGCAACGGCGGCTGCTCGATTTCGCCGCAGGCCGCACGCCCATCTTGACCGCAGTGGACATCCTCAACGAGGGCGTCGATGTTCCAGATGTCAACATCCTCTGTTTCGCCAGAGTGACCCACTCCCGTCGAATCTTCGTCCAGCAGCTCGGCCGTGGCCTACGCCTAAGCGAGGGTAAGGAACGGGTCACGGTTCTCGATTTCGTTAGCGACCTGCGGCGCATTGCCGCTGCCCTCAACCTCAAAAGATCACTGGAGGCCAGCGGCACTCTGGAGGTACTCGCTAACTTCAGTCCATCACGGATCGACTTCAGCGATCAGCTAGTCGAGGCGCTAATGGACGAGTGGATCAAGGACGCCGCGAGTCTAGAAACCGCCTTCGACGAGTACCGCCTGCAGTTCCCCGAAGTCCCCTTCACACTGGAGTGACAGTTGACTCAAGATAGCTTGCCAGACAATATCCGCGAAGAGATCCTCCTTAAGCTCTATCGGACGGCCGACGTCCTAGACTGGGAGCTTTTGTCCAACCCAGCCAAAACTCGTCAATACGAGGCATGGTTTGCGGATAAGGAGATCGGCGAGATTCTACTTGGGTATTTCGCAGCCAAGCGTGTGCGCGTTTGGATCAAAGACACTGCGATGAAGGAGTACTCTAGAGCGCAGGAGGGTATTGGACGGACAGTCCGATACGTACCAAGGCGATACCGCGGCCCACAGGAGGTCATCGACGCTGCGCTTGGAGAGGGATGGGTGCTTGACCAGTCGTCGATCGAGATCAAGCCGATGCTGTGTGCAGCAACTCGCGGCGAGGATCGCAAGGTCGTGATCTGGGGATCCAAAACTGCCCTCAGCGACCTTCTCTGGGAGGCAATGCAGCAGTCTGTGGACAAAGGCACCGATCCGATAGTCGTCATCGTTACCCGTGACGGGCAGGACGTCCAGCCGAGCGAGCGCCTTCGCCACACCTCGCTCGGAGCGCGCTGCGGAGTGAAGGTCGTGCACCTCCACCGCGACATGATTGACAACCCCGACTACGTCGGCTGACAGGTAGACGAGAGCTCGACTCGGCGCGTTCATTTCGTCCGTAAGGTTGACGAAGCTGCTGGCGTGTGGTTGTCCGCTGAGTGAAGTGTGGCGGCAGCGGTGATTTGTGCTCTTGCGGCCTTTCCTAGGGTGGCTCTCCCAGCCGAGCTGGCCCCAAGCGGGGCTCGGGAAGCCGTGTGGTCAGTGGCATCGTATCGACTGGCCGACTGAATGGTCCGCCGCTGCCTGAGTTCGGCCAGCCAGAGTACGAGGAATCGTTCCCCACTGAGCTACACAACCTCGTGAAGTGTGCGGTGATCGCCACGTGCAAACTGGTAGGCGACGAGGACTTCGACGCGAACTGAGCGCGCCGGTGCGGGAGCTCATGGTGACCAGGCAACGGAGTGACTGGTTCACGCAGATGATCTCCGACGAGGCCCGCACGACGAACGCGCTCAGGCCGGCTCGTTGGGCTTTGCCCGCGCTGGTCCTCATCGTGGGCATCGTGGCCGCGGCTGTGGTGTTACTCGCGATCACCTCGCCCTGACGGCGGCCGGACTGCTCGGTGGCGGCTCGGTCGGCGATGCCTTGGCGGCTCGGCGACGCCGCGGTTAGTCCACAACGGACAGACAAAAAGGCCCTCCCGCGAACGGGAGGGCCTTAGTGCTGTCTCAACCAGACGTGCGCCCGAAGGGATTCGAACCCCTGACCTTCTGATCCGTAGTCAGATGCTCTATCCAGCTGAGCTACGGGCGCTTGTTCAGTTATCAATCTAGCACCTGCCGGAACAGGTACCAGCGGAGGCTCCGGGATTTGAACCCGGGAGGGGGGGTTACCC
The DNA here is from genome assembly GCF_037997115.1 of Amycolatopsis coloradensis. NCBI lineage: Bacteria > Bacillati > Actinomycetota > Actinomycetes > Pseudonocardiales > Pseudonocardiaceae > Amycolatopsis > Amycolatopsis coloradensis. Next base: position 2,295,553 of record NZ_CP150484.1, on the reverse strand, counting down.
CCAACCGCATTAGCAGTGCGGCGCCATAGACCAGACTAGGCGAAGCCTCCCAGGCCCAACGACCACTGCTCAAATAGGTTACACACCCCGCGTACCCCCTTGAAAGGCACCCCCCTTAGACGCGCTGCAGGGCTCTGAGCAGGGCATATGGGCGCCCGCCGAGTCCTTCGGCTTCGAAGACGGCGACGCCGACTCGGGGGAGGTCGCGGGCCGCGGGGTAGGCGAGGTAGCGCGGGACCCAGCGGGGCTGGAACTTCGCGTTGAAGCGGTAGAGGGTCTCGATCTGGATCCAGCGTGAGAAGAATCGCAGTGTCCGGGCGGACAGGCGGGCGACGGGGCCGGCGCCGATGCGCTGCCCTTGTTCCAGGACGGCCCGGAAGGCGGCGAAGTTCAGCGAGACGTGCTGGGCCGGGGTCGTCAGGAGGAGTTCGGAGATCATCAGTTCGTTGACGCCGTTGTCGGCGGTGCGGTCGCGGCGCATGACGTCCAGGGAGAGGCCCTTCTCGCCCCAGGGGACGAACTGGAGGACTCCGCGCACCCGTCCTTCGTGTTCGGCGGTCACCAGGATCGAACCTGGGTCACCGATACGGCCGAGCGCCATCGAGAAGCCACGTTCCGTATCGGTGCCGCGCCAGGTGGCGGCGAGAGTGCGGAGTTCATCGAGCTCGGCGAGAGGCAGGTCCTCGGCTTTCCGGATGCGCGCGGTGTAGCCGGCGCGCTTCGTGCGCGAGACGGCTTGGCGGACTCCGCGCATGACGCGGCCTTCGAGGGTGAAGGTCTCGGTGTCGACGACGGCCTCGTCGCCGATCTCCAGCACCTCGAGCCCGAAGCGTGCCCAGACGGTCGCGCCCAGTTCCGAGCAGCCCATGGCCGCCGGGGTCCAGGCGTACCGCCGGCAGACGTCCAGGTACTCCTCGATCGCGCCGGGCCACGCTTCCGGGTCACCGAGGGGGGCCGCCGAGCACAGCGCGACACCGGCGATCACCCGATAGGTCACCGCGGCCTTCCCCGACTTCGAGAAGACCACGAACTTGTCCCGGCGCAGGGCGAAGTACCCCAGCGAGTCCCGCTCCCCCAGCAGCCCGCGGAGCCGTTCGACCTCGTCGTCGGTCAGCTCCGGCGCGGGTTCGGCCGAGCGGAGCAGGAAGTACGCCGCCGGCAGCACCGCGCCGATCCCGAACAGCAGGCCGACGGCGGCCGACAGGTCTTCCAGCCACAGCGCGGGGAACACCACCGGACCGCTCACGCCGATCAGGGCCAGCGTCGACTGCGCCAGCCGGTCGCCGAAATCCGCGGCGATCGGCGCGACCGAAAGCAGCACGAAGTTGATCGCGATCCCGGCGACCGTCAGTTGCAGGAAGATCCGGACCGCGCGCCACCGGCCGATGACCGGATCGGGCAGCGCGATGAAGTGACGCCGCGTCGGGATCAGGGCGATCAGCAGCGCGAGCGACACAAGACCCGCGCCGAGAGCGTGCCGCAGCCCGAGGTGCGACACGGTCAGCAGCGCGGCGGTGGCGACGGCCAGCTGCCAGGCCCGGCGCTTGCGCCGCTTGAGACCCGTGGCGAGCAGCATCAGCAGCACACCGGTCACCAGCACGACCGTCGCCGCGCCGACCGTGGCCTCGTGCGGCAGTTCCAGCCATTCGGCGACGCGTCCGCGCAGGGTGCGCCCGGCCGGGACCAGCACCGAGACCAGGGCCAGCAGTCCGGCCAGCCGCGTCACCCAGGTGATCACCGCCACCGAGGTGGCCCCCGCCACCCGCCAAGCGCCTGCCAAGTTCCGCCCCTGCGTTCAGCTCCTCGCCAGCTCCACGAACGGTACAAGGGCGTCGGGGTTCAGCAGGGCATCCCGGCTGACGGCGCGGTCAGGTGAAACACCCGAAAGGATCTTCTTGACCGGGACCTCGCATTTCTTGCCGTTGAGCGTCCGGGGCACCTCACTCACCTGGACGAACCGGTCGGGCACGTGCCGCGGCGAGAGGGCCCCGCGCAGTTCCTTGCGCAGGGCGGGCTCGACCTCGTCGAGTGACGCGCCTTCGGCCAGCACGAGGAAACACAGCAGCTGCCCGTCCTCGTTCCCCGCCGCCGACGTGTCGATCACCAGCGAGTCCGCGACCTGGTCGAACGACTCCACGACGCGGTAGAACTCGGCCGTGCCCATCCGGACGCCGCCGCGGTTCAACGTCGAGTCGCTGCGCCCGTAGATGACGGCGGAGCCGCGGCCGGTGATCCGGATCCAGTCGCCGTGCCGCCAGATCCCGGGGTACATCTCGAAGTACGCCTCGCGCAGCCGCGAGCCGTCCGGGTCGTTCCAGAAGAAGACCGGCATCGACGGCATCGGCTCGGTGATCACCAGTTCGCCGACCGTCTCCACCACGGGCCTCCCGGCCTCGTCGAACGCGGCGACGGCGGCGCCGAGCGCGCGGACCGAGAGCTCGCCCAGCCAGACCGGGACGTCCGGGGCGGACGCGACGAACGCCGCGCACAGATCCGTGCCGCCGGACACCGAGCAGATCTGGACACGTTTGCCGACCTCGTCGACGATCCACCGGAAGCCCTCGACGCTCAGCGGTGCGCCGGTGGATCCCAAGGCGCGCAACGCGGTGAGGTCGTACCGCTCGGACGGTTTGATGCCGGCCTTCAGGCAGCTCTGGATGTACGGCGCCGATGTCCCGAAATAGGTGACGCGGTGCTGCTCGGCCAAGTGCCACAACACGTTCAGGTCGGGATGGCCCGGGCTGCCGTCGAACAGCACGATCGTGGTGCCGGTCAGCAGGCCGGAGATGAGGAAGTTCCACATCATCCAGCCGGTGGTGGTGAACCAGAAGAACCGATCGCCGGGACCGAGATCGCTTTGCAGCGCAAGGGCTTTGAGGTGTTCGAGGGTGATCCCGCCGTGTCCGTGGACGATGCCCTTCGGCAGTCCGGTGGTCCCCGAGGAGTACAGCACCCACAGCGGGTGGGCGAAGTCGACGGGCTCGAACGCCGGCTCCGCGCCGTCGTTGTCGGCGAGCAGCCGGTCCCAGTCGAGCGTGCCGTCGAGGCGGCCGCCGGCGTAGTCGACGAGCACGGTCGCTTCGAGCGTGGAGATCTCGTCCCGCAGGGCGTTCACCGTCGACCTGCTGTCGAACCACCGTCCATTGTAGACGTAGCCGTTGACCGCGATCAGCACCTTCGGCTCGATCTGCGCGAAGCGGTCGGTGATCGCGCGGACGCCGAAGTCCGGCGAGCACGACGACCAGATCGCGCCGAGGCTCGCGGTGGCGAGGAAGGCGATCAGCGTCTGCGGGCAGTTCGGCGCCAGCGCGACGACCCTGTCCCCTTTGGACACTCCCAGCTTGCGCAGCCCTTCCCGCGCGGAGGCGACGGCGGACCGCAGAGCGCCGTACGTCAGCTGCGACGAGAGGCCGTCTTCGCGATGGAAGATCACGGCGACCTCGTCGTCGGCCTTCGCGGCGCCCGCGACACCGGGCATGAGCGAGTGCTCGGCGTAGTTCAGCGTGCCGCCCTCGAACCAGCGCGCGTCCGGCATCCCGCCGGTGAGCACCTCACCGGGCTCGTCGTGCCAGCGCACGCCGAGGAAGTCGGCGACGGCGGACCAGAACTCCGGTACGCGCTGGACGGAGAACTCCCACAACGCGTTGTAGTCGTCGACCTCCACGCCGCGTTCGGTGCGCAGCCACTGGCGGAACGCGTCGATCTTGGTGTCGGGCAGGCGGCTCGGCTCAGGGCGCCAGAGCACTTCTGGGGCGTCGGCGGTGTGCGTCACCCCGCGATGTTAACCCTCGTTAACCGCTCTGGCGAGCCCCCGTGAACAGCTCGTACGCCATCGACTTCAGCCGCGACGCGTCGAGCGGGGTGACGGTCAGCCACCCTCGATCGCGGCGAAGCCCGTAGCGGCCGTCGGGGGTGTCCACCCAGGTCAACGTCCCTTCGCCGCGCACCCAGCGGCCCTCCCACGACTTCCTGGCCGCCCCGAGCCGCCCGCCGCCGATCCGCCGCGTCGCGATCCGGACCAGCACGATGACCTCGGGTTCCCGCAGCCCGGCGTCGCGCAGGACATCGGAGAACGCCGGCTGCCCGCCGCGCTCCCCCGCCTCGCACGCGGCCGTGTAGTCGTCGACACGCAGGTTGACCGAGAGGCCCCGTCCCTGCTCGCACGGCGGCAGCGCCTGCAGCAGGGTCGCGGCGACGAGCGGCTCCCGCAGCTCGGACAGCTCGACGTCGGTGCCCGAAACGCCGATCGCGACCGCGCCGCGGTCGGACACGCAGCCGACGGCCCGGTACGCCGGGTCGCCGTCGAGCCGCAGGTCCAGCGTGAGTTCGCTGTTCGCGACGGTGTGCAGCAGCCGCACCAGCTCGGGCGCGGGCGAGTCGACCGTGCCGAGGCCGCGTTCGGACAGCGTCGCGCTCGCCGTGGCCACCAGTTCCGCCCGGAACTCCGGTGTCCGCCCGACGTGCGGGACCTCCAGCACCGCGGGCAGTTCGTCGCGTCCGTGCGCCGACCAGAGAAGGAACAGCTCGCCGACGTGCAACCGGATCCAGTCCATCAGCGGTCGGTCCTCGGGTCTTCGCCGATGACCGGCGGGGTCACGTGCCCGCTGAGACCCCAGACGTCGGAATCCTCGACGAGATAGCCCGGGGACTTGCGGCTTTCACCGTCCTGCTGCCCTTGCGGCGGCATCATCCCCATCGGCATCCCGCCGACGCCGCCGATCCCCGCGGCCGCGGCCCTGGTCCCCGCGACCTGACCGGGCTGCTGCCCCGACGGGCCGAACCCGCCGACACCCGAGCGGCTGCCCTGCCCGAGATCCTGGGTCGTGCCCGCGACGCCGGGCGGCGGCACGACGGCACCGCTGCTCGCACCGGGCTGACGCGGCGCCTCGACGACCGGCTCCCGCACCTGGATCGGGCCGGCGTCGTCGACGCCGCTGCTGCGCGTGGAGTCGTCCGGGGGCGTCTCCGGCTTCGGCTCGGGTTCGGGATCCGGCTTCGGTTCCTCGGGTTTCTCAAGGATCTTCGGCTGTTCGCCGTACGAGACGAACTGCGGGACGTTCTCGTAGACCTCGCCGGAGCTCCGCTGCATCCGTGTCATCACGTCGGCGGCCTGACGGTGCAGGTCCTGCGCGTTCTCGTCGGTGGGTTCGGCGACGATCCGGCCGGCTTCGGCGAAACCGCCTCCCGACGGCGGCGAAGCCGACATGGCCTGCGTCGAATCCGGATCCGAAACCGGGACAGGACGGCGTTTCGGCACCTCCGGCGGCTTGGGCCGCGGGGCGTATCCCGGCGGCTCGGGCATCGTGCGCCGCGCGGTTTCGGCGATGTCCGCCTGGCGGCGCACGCAGTTCGCGACGTTGTCCGCGCGCAGGCTCGTCTCACTCGCCCAGTCGACGAGCTTGATCGCGACGTCACGCGCCCTCTCGGCACCCTCGCCCGTCCAGCCGTCGGCGGTCGCGACGATGGCCGCCCTCAGCTCCGAACCGATCCTGTCGAGGACCACCCCGATGGTCGCCCACTGCCCGGCGGCGGCTTCCGCGCTCGCGAGGTCCAGCTCGTTGTGGACCATCTCGTAGAGCTCCCGGTGCGGGATGGTCATGTAGTCGATGTCGGCGTAGAGGCTGTCGGGACCGGGTTCCGGGTCGGGCTCGCGCGGCGGCCACGGCATCGGCAGGATCCGCATCAGCGCTCTTCCTTCCGCTCGTGGTCGACGACGTCCTCCATGTCGAACCGGCGGGCGATCCGCTCGATGCGTTCCTGCCCCTCCTCGTCCGCGGCGACGTACAGCTTCCGCGCCGCCTTCACGGTGAGCTGGAAGTCTTCGAGGACACCGGCGAAGTCCGTGAGGACGGGCACGGCCGCTTCGGTCCCCTTGGTCGCGGCGCCCTGGAAACGTTCGCTCATCGTGTGCCCGACGAAGTTGTCGCCCAGTTTCAAGGGCGCTTTGAACTCCGTCGAGCCTTTGATCAGGGCGTCGAGCTCCTGCCGTGCCTTCACCAGTGCGTCGATGAGCTTCTTGGCGGCGTCCTCGGTGACCTTGACGGTCCCCTTCTTGGCATCGGTCTTGGCTGCCCGGACCTTGCTCGCCAGCGGCGCCAAGGCGGGCGCCGAAGCGCCGAACGCGGCTTGCGCCGTCACGCGCGTCTCGGGTGACTGTGCCATCGGACCCCTCCCCTGTCACATCTGAAGGGGAATGCTAGCGCGAACGGAGTCACCGCAGGTGGGCGTCGAACCAATTCAGCGTGCGCTGCCAGGCCTCCGCGGCCGCGTCCGGGTCGGCGTCGAAACGGTGGTTGGCGCCCGGGTAGTGGACGACGTTCGTCGCGACGTTCGCCGTCGCCGCCGCTTCGCGAAGTTGCTCGACTTCGGCGCCTCCGGCCTCGTCGCCCGCGTCGCCGTACATGCCGAGCCAAGGGCTGGTGAGCCGTCCCGCGATCTCGACCAGGACCGGCAGCCCGGTGACGCCCTGCCCGCCGACGCTGACCGCCGCGCCCAGCCTGCGGTTCGACGCCACGACCAGCGCGGCCGTCCCGCCGAGGTCGAAACCGACCACACCGACGAGATCCGCCTGGACACCGCGCTCGGCGAGCCAGGAGAGCGTCGCGTCGGTGGCTTCGAGCAGGTCCTGCTGCGTGAGGTCGTCCCGGTCGAGATGCGGAGTGACGGTGAGCCAGCCTTCGCCGGCGAGACCGGCCAGGAGCAGGCCCAGACCCTCTTCGACCTCTTCGGCCTCCTCGTGCAGCACCACGAGCCCGCCGCGGACGACACCGTCCGGTTCGGCGAAGGTCAGGCGCAGCGTGTGGCCGTTGGCGTGCTGGTGTTCCACGGTGGTCGTCAGGGTCATTCCTCCATCAGACCACTCTTAGGTAAATATTCGGAGCTTGCGCTCGCGCGGGAGGATACGGTGTCGGAGCCGTCCCCCAGACGTAGGAGCGCCGAAGATGTCACCTGTTTCGCCGCGTGCGGATCTCGAATCGTTGCCGAAGTACGTCCCTGGCCGGACAATCCAGGGCGCGATCAAGCTGGCGAGTAACGAGGTTCCCGGTGGGCCGCTGCCGAGTGTGGCGCAGGCCATAGCCGAGACGGCGCAGGGCATCAACCGGTACCCGGACATCACCGCTTCCGCGCTCGTCGAGCGGCTGGCCCGCGAACTGGGCGAGCCAGTCGAGCGGATCGCCGTCGGCTGCGGTTCGGTTTCCCTTTGCCAGCAAATGATCCAGGCCCTGTGCGGCCCTGGCGACGAGGTCGTCTTCCCGTGGCGTTCGTTCGAGGCGTACCCGATCGTCACGCAGGTGGCGAACGCCGTCAGCGTGAAGGTGCCGCTGACCGCCGGGCACGGGCTGGACCTGGACGCGATGCTGGCCGCGATCACGCCGAAGACGCGGCTGGTCTTCGTGTGCAACCCCAACAACCCGACCGGGACGGTCGTGCGGCGGGCGGAACTGGAGCGCTTCCTCGACGCCGTGCCCTCGGGTGTGCTCGTCGTGCTCGACGAGGCGTACAAGGAGTTCGTGACCGACGCCGAGGTGCCGGACGGCGTCGAACTCGCGCGCGGCAGGGACAACGTCGCGGTACTGCGGACTTTCTCGAAGGCGTACGGCCTCGCCGGTCTTCGCGTGGGTTACGCGGTGGCCCCGGAAGCGATCACCGTCGCGCTGAAGCAGGTCTACGTCGCGTTCTCGGTGAACATGATCGCCCAGGCGGCGGCCATCGCCTCGCTCGACGCGGCCGACGAACTGCTGGAACGCTGCAAGGAGATCGTCTCGGAGCGCACGCGTGTCCGGGATGCCTTGGTGGCCAAGGGTTACGAGGTGCCGGAGACGCAGGCGAACTTCGTCTGGCTGCCGCTGGGCGAGCGGACGACCGAGTTCGCGGAGCACGCACTGGAGCGCAAGCTGATCGTGCGTCCCTTCGCGGGCGAAGGCGCGCGAGTGACCATCGGGACACCTGAAGAGAACGACCTCTTCCTCGAAGCGGCCGGGGATTTCCCGCGCTGAGCACACTTTCGGCCGGCCCGCGCTTCGTCCACGGAGCGCGGGCCGTTCCTCTTCGAGGGCAAGGCAAGGGAACCCCGCACCGCGGACGAGCCGGCACGCGCATCGGGCCGGTCCTATTTGAGAAGCAGCTGCACCATCGCGGCGAGGCCGATCACGACGATCACGCCGCGCAGCACCTTCGGCGAGAGCTTACGGCCGATCTTCGCGCCGATCTGGCCGCCGATCGTCGACCCGACCGCGAGCAGCGCGACCACAGGCCAGCTGACCGGCGCGATGAAGGCGTAGATCGCGCCCGCGACGATGTTCACGACCGCCGACAGGGCGTTCTTGACGCCGTTGAGCCGCTGCAGCGACTCCGACATCAGCATCCCCATCACGGCCATCATCATCACGCCCTGCGCGGCCGTGAAGTATCCGCCGTAGATGCCGATCAGGAAGATCAGGAACAGCAGGAGCGGCCCGATCTTGTGGACCGTCCCGTTCTCCTCGCGGCGCTTCGCGACCCAGGCGGCCACTCGCGGCTGGACGATCACGAGCACCACCGCGAGGCCGACCAGCGCGGGGACGACGGTCTCGAAAGCGTCCTTCGGCAGCGAGAGCAGCAGGATCGTCCCGCAGATCGCGCCGAGGAACGACGCCACGGCGAGTTTGGCGACCTGGGGCCAGTAGCCCTTGAGCTCCTCCCGGTAGCCGATCGCCCCGCTGACCGTGCCGGGGGCGAGGCCGATCGCGTTGGACGTCGTCGCCGTCAGCGGCGAGTAGCCGAGGGCGACCAGAACCGGGAAGGTCACCAGCGTGCCCGAACCGACGACCGTGTTGATGGTGCCCGCCCAGAGCCCCGCGACGAAGATCACTACCGCGTGCCACCACGTCATAAAGCGCTCACGTCCGCACCCTAAGCACCGTTACCTCCTTTCGCGCTCCGGATGTGTCTAGTCGAACATTCAACGAGCCCGTTATGTCTCGTTCGGTGCGAAGACGCAGAACTCGTTGCCCTCGGGGCCCCGGCGGCGACCAGCTCGGCCGCGGAGCCGAAGACGTCGATGTGCATGCGGTTCTTCACGGTCTTCGCCTCGGGCAGCGGGTTGATCCAGATCAGCGGGCCGCGACCGGCCGGATCCTCGATCGCCACCGGCCACTCCACCGGCCGCTGGTCGCGGTGGTCGTTCGCGTCGAGGCAGATGTCCTTGAACACCGCCGGCATTCAGTTCTCCTCCGGTAGATGAGCCGCGGTGATCTCCGCGGCGACCGTCCAGCCGAGCGTCAGGTACAACGCGCGGCCCTCCTCCGTGGCGACCAGGACCGCTCGCTCCGCCCCGGCGGCGACCGCCACCTCGTCGAGCCTGCGCATGACGAACCTGCCCAGCCCTCGCCGCTGGTGCTCGGGCTCCGTCACGACCTGATCGATCACCGCCGTGCCGCCGGCTATCGCGACCCGGCCGGTGGCCGCGCGTGAGCCGTCCGGCGCGCGCACCACCACGTCGGTGACCACGCCGTCGCCGACCAGCTCCGCCCGGTACGGCTCGGGCGCGGCCATCACCGGCCGCAGCGCTATCGGGGCGCTCATCAGGTACTCCGGCGGGCCGACCTCCCATTCCGGCGGCACCGTCTTCGCCACCTCGTCCCGCGAACCACTCACCTTCAGCCATGTTCCGGGCTCTGTCAGCGAACGCGCCCGGCGCGCGACCGATCCGGCGTCCGCCAGCACGTATCTCACGCGATGCCCGGGACGCCCGACGTCGAGCCGGTAGCCGTCCGGTTCGGCGACCGGGACCCCGACGCCGCGCGAAAGCGCCCAGCCGTGCACCCATGCCTTGATCAGCCCTGCCACCCCAGTCATCTTCGGATGATGACACCCCGCACCGACAATTCCTGGCGTTCCGCCGAACCTGCGAGGATGGCACCGTGGCGGGTGACGAGCGCGAACAGGTGTGGAGTGCGACGGTCGATCATCTGCGCACGATGATCGACTCGGGCAGGCTCCCCGCCGGATCGAGACTGCCCGCCGAACGGGCGCTCTGCGAACAGCTCGGCATCAGCCGCGGTTCGCTGCGGCAGGCGTTGCGGGTGCTGGATTCCATCGGTTACGTGCAGGTGCGGCCGGGGTCGGGCACGTACGTTCGCGAGAAGCTCGACGAGCGGCCCCTGCGCGGCTGGTTCTCCGAGCACGAGCACCTGGTCGAGAAGCTGTTCGACCTGCGGACCACCGTCGAGCCGACGCTGGCCGAGCGGCTCGCGCTCGACCACACGCCACGGGTGCTCGAGCGGCTGGAGGGCACCGTCGACGAGATGGACCGGGCCGCGGCCGACGGCGACATGCTGCGCGTGATCGCGGCCGACGCCGAATTCCACCGCGTGATCGCGGAGAACGCCGGCAACGACGACGTCACCGACCTGCTGCGTTCGGTGCTGTCGCTGGTCGGCGAGGAGCGGCGGGCGGCGTTGCGGCTTCCTGGGCAGATCCGGAAGGCCGTCGACGAGCATCGCGCGATCCTCGAAGCGATCCGCGGTTCGGACGCGGCGGCCGCGCGGGAGATCACCCTGCGGCATCTGCTCGACGCCAAGACCTACGTCCACGACTACACGACCCGGGATTGACGCTTCCTTGATGGCGTTCGCGGATCCGGGCGAGTAGAGTTTTCAGAAGATTGTGAAACTTCTGACGGGGGCGCGCGATGGAGAAGGTCCGGTTCACCGAAGAGAAGGCGACGATGCTCGCCACGCTGTACGGCCGGGCACTCGACGCCCGCAGCGACCGGCCGATCCTCGGCGACAAAGCCGCCGACGAGGCCGTCAAGCAGATCGACTACGACTTCGCTTCGCTGGGCGTGAACGCCGACATGGGCTTGACCGTCGCGATGCGGGCCAAACCGATGGACGACTGGGCGGCGGCGTTCCTGCGGGAGCACCCGGACGCGACCGTCGTCCAGCTCGGCTGTGGGATGGACAGCCGCGTGTACCGCGTCGACCCGCCGCCTTCGGTGCGGTGGTTCGACGTCGACTACCCGGAGGTCGTCGATCTGCGCGCCCGGATCTACCCCGCGCGGGACGGCTACCGGACCATCGGCTCGTCCGTGACGGACTTCGGCTGGCTCGACGAGATCCCGTCGGACAAACCCGGTCTGGTGATCGCGGAGGGGCTGACGATGTACCTGCGGCCGTCCGAAGGCGAGGAACTGCTGCGGCGGCTGATCGCGCGTTTCCCGCAGGGCGGCGAAATGGTCTTCGACATCTTCAGCAGGCTGGGGATCAAGCTGCAGAAGCTGAATCCGGTGGTCCGCAAGGCCAAGGCGACGCTGTACTGGGGCATCGACGAGATCTCCGAACTGGAACGGCTCGGCTTGACCCTGGTCTCGAAGCTCGACTCGACGGATTACGCGACGCCCGAAGTGAAGGCGCGGATTTCGCCGTCGATGCGGGCACAGTTGTGGGTCGCGGGTCTGTTCCCGGCGTTCAAGAAGATGGGGCGGATCCTGCGGATGCGGTTCTGAGGGCCGACGCGCCTCGTGAGCGTGACTCCAGCACCCGCTCGACGAATCGGTGCAGTTTGTCTTCCAGCCGGAAGACGCGTTCCTCCAGCGTCAAGGACTCGAACGGCTGCGGCACGTCCGACTGCAACTCGCCGCGGATGTACTGGCTGCACGCGAGGTTCGCGCACGCGTAGATGCCGAGCGTGTTCCCTTCCCTGCCGGATTTCCCGGCGCGGCGGCCGGAGAACAGCGCGATGTCGGACAGCGGATGTGTCGTCGTGCACAGGCCGCACATGTTGCTCAGCAGGACACGGCCCTTCGGCCGGGGAGCGGCCCGGAGGGACAGCCCGACGGTTTCCCCGCGGTACGGCAGCACGAGATACGCCCGGGAGGCGGCCTTCGGATCGCGCCAGCCGAGGAATTCCCTGTTCTCCCAAGGGATCTCTTCGGGCCGGGCGGGCAGCGTGACCCCCTTGGCCTCGCCTCGGGTGCAGTTCACGAAGGACGCTCTGATCTCGTCTTGGCCCAGCGGTTCCATACCCGCACGGTAACCACCGCACCCGAGAACGGGCGAACCGTTTTCCGCCGGAGGTCATACGATCACCGGGTGCGCGGGAAGACGATGTCGAGCCGGTTCCGGCTGGTGCTCAGGACCAGTCTCGGTTTCGCCGCGCTCGGCGTCGGTTCCAGTGTGTGCGGTGCCGGTGTGGTCGCGTTGCTGCTGCTCCTGCAGGGCCTGCCGAGCGAGGTCGGCGATCGCGGCTGGATCCTCGGCGTCACCGCCGCCGGCATCGTCGCGCTGGCGCTGATCGTCGGTACCTTGTGGACGGCGTGGCTCCAGCGGCGCACGGCGGTCTGGTTCGTGTTCGGCCGCCCGCCGACGAAGGCCGAGGCCGAGCGGGCGCTCCGGCTCCCGGTCGACATGGGGATCGTCAGCGGGACACTCTGGCTGATCGGCACGATCGTGCTCGGCGCGCTCGCGCGGGTGCTCGGGTCCTGGATGGACGCGCTCGGGATGGCGCTGGTGATCGGGCTCGGCGGGCTGACCACGGTCGGCCTCACCTACCTCGCCGCCGAATGGGTCGCGCGGCCGGTGATGACGATCGCGCTCAAGGTGACCCCGCCGAAGGGCACGCTCAGGGTCACCGTGCGGACCAGGGTGGTCGTCACCTGGTCGCTGGCGAGCGGCGTGCCGTTCCTCGGGGTGCTGCTGGTGGCCGCCCCGCCGGACCTCGGCCAAGGCGACCACGTCGCGAGCCTGATCATGCTTTCGGCGATCGGCCTCGGTGTCGGCGCGATCGGGACGGGCCTGCTCGCGAAGGCCGTCGCGACACCACTGCACCGGCTGCGGGTGGCGCTCGACGAGATCGCGCGCGGCAACAAGGAGATCGTGGTCGAGGTCGACGACTCCAGCGAGATCGGCCTGCTCCAGACCTCGGTCAACGACCTGGCCGCCGGGCTCCGCGAGCAGGAGCGGATGCGGGATCTCTTCGGCAGACACGTCGGGGACGAGGTGGCGCGGCACGCGCTGGAGTACGGCGCCTCCCTTTCGGGTGACGTGCGCGAGGTGACGGCGCTGTTCGTCGACGTCGTCGATTCGACGGCCTTGGCGAGCCGCACCCCGCCCGAAGACCTCGTGAAGACGCTCAACCGGTTCTTCACCAGCGTGGTGCACGCGGTCGGGGCACGCGGCGGGCTGGTCAACAAGTTCCAAGGTGACGCCGCGCTCTGCGTCTTCGGCGCCCCGACCAGGCTGGCGGACGCGCCCACGGCGGCGCTTTCGGCCGCGCGGGCCATCCGGGACGCCGTCCAGGAGACCGGCGAGCTCGACCTCGGCATCGGCGTCGCGAGCGGGCGGGTCTTCGCCGGTCAGCTGGGGACCAGCAGCCGGTTCGAGTACACCGTCATCGGCGACGCGGTGAACGAGGCCGCGCGCCTGACCGAGGACGCGAAATCCGCCGACGGCCGGATCCTGGCGAGCGAAACGGTGCTCAAGGCAGCGTTGGAGAGCGAGCGCGCGCACTGGAAGCCGTACGCGGAACTCGAGCTGCGCGGGCGCCAGGAGCCGACGCACGCCTGGGAGGCGAACGCGCTCAGCCCGGAATGACGTCCGGCCAGCGCAGCAGCGTCGAGCCCCAGGTCAGCCCGGCGCCGAAGGCCCCCATCACGACGCGGTGCCCCGGCTGGAGCGCGCCGTCCTTGGCCGCGTCGGCCAGCGCGATCGGGATCGACGCCGCGCTCGTGTTGCCCACCTTCTCGATGTTCGAGTACATCACGTCCTCCGCGAGCCCGAGCTGTTTCGCGCAGGTCTGCAGGATGCGGATGTTCGCCTGGTGCCCGATGAACCGGTCGATGTCGCCGACCTCCCAGCCGGCGGAGTCCAGCACCGCGCGCGCCGATTCGGCCATGCGGGCGCAGGCGTGCCGGAAGACCGTCTGGCCCTGCATCACCAGGTAATGGTCGCGCGGGTCGTCCGAGCGGCGGTTCTTCGTACCGCCCGCCTCGACCCAGAGCAGTTCCGCGAGCGCGCCTTCGCTGTGCAGGTCGAACGGGCCGAGCGCACCGAGCTCGTCCGGGTCGCCCGCGCGCAGCAGGACGGCGCCCGCGCCGTCGCCGAAGATCGGCACCGTGCCGCGGTCTTCGGGGTCGACGAGCGAGGTGAAGACGTCGGCGCCGATCACCAGCACCCGCCGCGCGATCCCGGCGGCGATCAGCCCGGCGCCGGTGGCGAGCCCGTAGACGAACCCGCTGCACACGGCGTTGACGTCGAACGCGGCGACACCGTTCAGCCCGAGCTCGGTCGCGACCTGCGGCGCGCTGGCCGGGCACAGCTGGTCGGCCGTGGAGGTCGCGAGCACGACGGCGTCCGCCGCGGTCTCCCCCGCCGACGCCAGCGCCCGGCGCCCCGCCTCGACCGCGAGGTCCACAGTGGACGTTCCGGGATCGACCACCCGGCGTTCGGCGATGCCGGTCCGCGAGCGGATCCACTCATCGGAGGTGTCCAGCCGCTGGGCGATCTCCTCGTTGCCCACCACGCGCGGAGGCAGCCATGAGCCGATACCGGCGAGAACGGCGGCCTGAGATGAGGGCACCAAGGAATCCTTTCGCGGGGAAATGAGAGGTCTGCCATTCACTTGTAAGCGCTACCATTCAGTAGACCCGTCAGTTGTGTTCCGGGTCACAATTCAAAGAATTCTCATCTTCTTCCGGGAGTGACCGGGCACACGGGCCGAGCACCCGATCGGGTGACGCACACCGCGTCGAGGCGCGAGCGAAGAACAGGCGCCCGGGAGAGCCGTCCGGTTAGCCTGACCTGGTGCACACACCCGACCTCGACCGCATGGACGTCGCCATCCTCGCCTGCCTCCAGTCCGACGCCCGCACGATCGCCGAGCACATCGGCGCGAAGGTGGGCCTGTCGGCGGCCGCCGTGCAGCGGCGGATCAAGCGGCTGCGGGAGACCGGGGTGATCGAACGCGAGGTGGCGGTGCTGTCGCCGCGCGCGCTCGGGCTGTCGATGACGTTCGTGGTGATGGTCGAGATGGAACGCGAGAACCTCGCGGTCCTCGACGGGTTCCGGCGTCAGGTGCTCGCGGACGACAACGTCCAGCAGTGTTACTACGTCACCGGCAACGCGGACTTCGTGCTCGTGGTGACCTGCCGGGACATGGCGGATTTCGAGACGTTCACGCGGCGGATGTTCTTCGACAATCCGAACGTGCGGCACTTCACGACGTCGGTGGCGATGGACCGGGTCAAGACCGGACTGACGCTGCCGCTGGAGCCCTGAGGGGCCGAAAGGGACTTTCCCCGCGTCTCATGGGGCGAAAGCGTCCTTCACCGCATCGCATGCGGGTATGGCGTCCTTCAGCCCCGGATCCAAAGAGGACAGTCTCGGTCACCACGGGTATCCGCCCGAACGCAAGGGGTCTGTGCCCGGCGTTACACCACTATGGACATATGCAGCCGATAGCGTGAACGTCGTCGCAGTCGCGTCATCCGGCGCGTGTCCGGCCATCTCCTCCCCGAGACGAAAAGTTCGCGCCGCGCGAACCACGAGCACTTAGGAGTGGCCGTGCACACCGACGCAATTCACCAGAGCCAGTTCGTTCTGCTGAACAACAGCAGCACGCCCGTTCTTTCCCGCCTGTCCTTCCACGCCGGCGAACCGTTCGCGGTCACCGTGTCGTTCCGGACGGAGCGCGGCCGGTGGGTCGAGTGGACCTTCGCGCGTGAGCTGCTCGTCACCGGCCTCACCGACCCCGCCGGGCTCGGCGACGTCCGCGTCCGCCCCGACCTCTCGGAGGACGAGGCGCTGCTGACGCTCGAAATCGAGTCACCCGACGGCTACGCGTCGTTCGAGCTCGAGCGTGAGGACGTCGAGTCGTTCCTCGAGTCCACCTACGAGCTCGTCCCGCTCGGCTCCGAGAGCGAGCACTTCGACGTCGAGGCGCTGATCGAGGAGATCAGCAACGTCTGAGACCTTCCCGCGGCACGAAGACGAAGGGCGGCCCGAGTGCGCTGGAGGCACTCGGTCCGCCCTTCGTCCTGTTCACGGTCCCCCGATGACCGGGGCTGAGGTCAGCCGAGGACCAGGGACGTCCCGGTCGCGGACAACGCCGGCCGCACCGGGAAGAAGTACGTCACCGAGCTGTTGCCGCCGGACAACATGCCCTGTGCCTGGTTGCCCGCGATGAACGAGCCGCCGGAGTCGCCCGCCTGCGAGCGGACGTTGGTGGCGGTCATGCCGTAAACCGTGCCCTCGGCGTAGCGGACGGTCTGGTTCTTGGCGCCGACGGTGCCGCAGGTCCAGCCGGTGGTCGACCCCGACTTGCAGACCGACGCGCCGGTGGCCGCCTCGGTCGAACCGCTCACGCGGGTGCCGTTGTTGATGACCCCGCGCGGCACCCAGTTGCTGTTGACCCGGACGTGGCCGTAGTCGTTCCCGGGGAAGCTGGCGCGGGCGAACGAGCCCATCGCGACCCGGTTGTAACCGGTCACCGTGCCCGGACCGCAGTGCCCGGCGGTGAGGAAGCCGCCGTTGACCGAGAAGCCGATCGAACAGCGCGAAGAGCTGTTGATGTAGTACGCGTCGCCACCGCGGACGTCGTACTTCAGGGTCGGCACCGAAGTGGTCTCGACCACCGCGACGGCGGCCTTGTCCACCTTGACCTTCTCCAGGTACGAGTCGACGACGCCGCTCTTGCCCGGCAGGACGTTCACCGTCACGCGGTTGGTCTTGGTGTCGACACCCCAGCCGGTGATCGCGCCGTCCGCCGCGCGCTCACCGGCGTTCAGTTTGTCCACAGTGGAATCCAGCTGGGCGGCCGAGAAGCGCACGAGTTCCGCTTCCGCGCCGCTGGCGAGGACCTGGCCCAGTTTCGCCGCGTCCGTGACGCCGACGCGGAGCTTGCCGGTGGCCTCGTTGTAGCTGGCGCCGCCGAAGCTGCCGGCGAGCGCCGAGGCGAGTGACTGTTCGAGAGCGCCGGCGGCCGTCTCGCTCTGGATCCGGGCGAGTGCCTGGCCGGCGGTCAGGCCGAGGTCCCGTTGCAGGGCGGGAACCATGTCTTGATTGAGCAGAGTGTCCGAGGACGCTGCCGCGGGGGTACCCGTGACGAGCGCGCCGGTGGCCAGTGCTGCCGTGGCGGCCACACCGAGGAGCTTCGTGATCTTCATGCTTCTCCCTCGTCATCACGCACGGCTCCGGTTCGCCATGCGATGTCCCTCCCCTGACGGGTGAGAATTCTGGACTCGGACGAAGGCCGCAATCCGGGTCGGCGCGGGATAGGTATACCCATTCTTCGGGAACCGAATCCCCTGCTCCACGGGCGGCCACCTAGTGCAGGCACCCGGACGGGCACGTCCGTAAGTAGGGTTTCGAAGCAAATACCTTGCGTAGTCATGGCCACCCCCTGAACGTGGGATGAATCGCCGAATCGGGTTTGTCGCCGACGTTTCGGGTGTCCGGTGATTTTCCAACCGACGATCCGTCAGCCAACCGGTGACGCTGCGTCCGCGAACGGCCTCAGGGGGTGCCCGGGGTGTCCGTGTTGGGTGGTTTACGACCCGGTAGGCAGTGCTTAGGCTCCGCAGGACAACGCACAAGATCGTGTCGGGCTCAGCGGGAACTCCCCACCGAGGAGCGCATGATGTGGCTTGCCACCCCTCGCCCGACCTCGGTTTCGGTCCGCGCCGGATCGACGGCGCTCGTGGGCCGCGACGTCGAGGTCTCGGCGATCGTGAAGATCCTGCTGCGCCGTCCCGCCGCCGTGCTGATCGAAGGCGAACCCGGGATGGGCCGCAGCAGGCTGCTCGCAGAGCTGGCCGGACGCCGTGAGTTCGCGGCGGGCCGGGTGCTCTCGGGAGCCTGCCAGCCGATGCGCGAGCCGTTCCCGTTCGGCCCGGTGCTCGAAGCGCTGCGTTCGGCGGGCGACCGGCCGCTCGGTCCACTCAGCCCGGTGGCCGGGGTGCTGAGACCCTTGCTGCCCGAACTGGCGGAAAGCCTTCCGCCCCAACCGGAACCACTCGCCGACCCGTGCGCCGAACGGCACCGCCAGTTCCGCGCCGTCCGCGAGCTCCTGATCGCCTGCGGGCCCGCGCTCGTCCTGATCGACGACCTCCAGTGGGCCGACGAAGGCACCCGTGACCTCATGCGGTTCCTCGCCGCGGCCATGCCCCCCGAACTGGCCGTCGTCGCGGCGTACCGGACCGGCTCGCCGTCGGGACACGGAGGCGCGGGGATGCCGTTCCGCACCCCGCCGAACGTCCAGACCGCCCGCGTGACGCTGGGCCCGCTCGACGTCGAAGCCGTCGGGAAGCTGGCCGAGGAACTGCTGGACCTGCCGCGGGTCTCCGCGCCGTTCACCGCGAAGCTCCACGAAAGCACCGCCGGGATCCCGTTCGTGGTCGAGGAGACCCTGCGAGCGCTGCGCGACGCGGCCGGCCGCCTGCCGATCGGGGAGGTGCTGAGCGACCGGCTGCTGGAAAGCCTCGAGGTCCCGATCTCCCTGCGCGAGGCCATCACCGAACGGCTCGAAGCGCTGCCCGAGCCCGCCGTCCGGCTGGCCCGCGCGGCGGCGGTGCTCGCCGTCCCGTCCGAGCCCGCGGTGATCGGCGAACTCGCCTGCCTCGACGGCGACGCGCTCCGCGCAGCCCTATTGTCCACTTTGGATGGCGGTGTCCTCGGCGAACTCGGCGGCGACCGCTATGGCTTCCGGCATCCGTTGGCCCGCAAGGCCGTTTACGACACGGTGAGCGGCCCGGAGCGCACCCTGCTGCATTCGCGCGCCATCCAGGTGCTCGCCGGTCAGCCGGTCCCGCCGCTCACCCTGCTGGCGAACCACTCGCGCGCGGCGGGGCGGGCCGAACAGTGGCGCCACTACGCCGAAGCCGCCGCCGACGAGGCCATCGCCCACGGCGACACGTCACGGGCCATCGACCTGCTCCAGTCCGTGCTCGCCGAGGCGGGGCTCGGCGAGGACGACATCGCCCGGCTGGCCACGAAGCTCAGCCAGGTCGCGCTGCGCGGGTTCCGCCCGGACGTCATCGAGACACTGGAGCGAATCCTCGAAGACCTCACCGACCTGCGCCCGAGCGTGCGCGGGACGATCCGGCTCAGCCTCGGGATGCTGCTGGTCCGCACGATCGGGCGCCTCGGCCGCGGCCGGGTCGAGGTGGAGAAGGCGATCACCGAACTGGTCGACGAGCCGGAGCTGGCCGCCCGCGGGATCAACCTGCTCGCCCAGCCGATCGACGGGCTGACCCCGTTGTCCTGGCACGAGGTCTGGATGGAGCGGGCACGCGAGGTCTTCGACCGGATCGAAGACCCGGAACTGCGGCTCGCGCTCCTCGGCGACCGGATCTCCACCCAGGCGCATATCGGCGACGGATCGGCCTGGACCGAGTTCACCGAGCTGCCGGACCAGGGCAGCGGGGTCGCCGAGCGGGTCCAGCTGGCGCGGCTGTGGTGCAACCTCGCCGACGCGCAGTCCTGGGCAGGCCATCTGGCCAGAGCGGAAAAACTGGTCTCGGAAGGGATCCGCCGCGCGACCGACGCCGGCGCGCTCTACGCCGCCGGGCTCGCGCAGGGCACCCGCGTCCGGCTCGACTGGGTGCGCGGCGACTGGTCCGGCCTCGCGGAGGCCACCGAACAGCTGCGCGACGCCTATCCCGACCTCGGCCCGATCGTCATGGAGTGCTCGCTCGTCCTCGGCGGGTTGTCCGCCGTTCGCGGGGAATTCGCCGCCGCGCAACGACATCTGGCCGCGGCGGGCGTCCACGCTCCGGAACACGGGCCCATCCCCGTCGTCCTCTCGGCCGCGGGGGTCCTGATCAGGGTGCTCCTCGCGACGGACGACGTCGACGGCGCGTGCGCGGCGGCCGACAACGCCGTCGCGGCGGCCCGGCGCAAGGGTGTCTGGGTGTGGGCGGCGGCGCTGGTCCCCGCCGCGGCCGAGGCCTACACGCGGGCGGGGCGCTGGTCGGAGGCGGACGCCGTGGTCGAGGAATTCGCCCGCGGGATCGACGGCAAGGACTCGCCGGTCTCCCGGGTCGCGCTGCTCGCCGGCCAGGCGATCCTGCTCGACGCGCGCGGCAAACATCCCGCCGCGGCAACGGTTTTCGACGAGGCGGCGGCGGGCTACGAGGCGCTGCCGATGCCGTATCAGGCGATCGGCGCCCGGGAGCGGGCGGCCCTGTCCCGGCTCAACGCGGGCCGTCACACCGCGGGCGACCGCAAGGCGATCGAGGAGCTCGCGGCGGCCGCGGAGGCCTACGAGCGGCTCGGCGCGACCAGGGACGCCGGCCGCTGCCGCCACCAGCTGCGGGAACACGGCGCGTGGGCCCCCTCACAGCGCGGACGGCGCGGCTACGGCCAGGAGCTCTCACCCCGCGAACTCGAGGTCGCGCGAATGCTTTCCGACGGACGGACGAACCGGGAGATAGCGGACGGGTTGTTCCTTTCGCCGCGTACGGTCGAACAGCACGTCGCCAAAGTCCTGCGGAAACTCGGGGCTCGTTCGCGGACGGACGTGGCCCGCCGGATGACGACCTACGCCCCGGCGGGGGCCGACCGCTGACTTCGGCCCTGGGGTGTCTTGCCTCCGCCTGAGGTATATGAAGGCCTCTTCCTGTAGCTAGGGGGTCCTTCACGTACCTCAGCAAGGTGTGAAGGTCGAGTTTCCTCGGCTGAGCCGAGGGAAGGAGGCCTTCACTGGCCGAGCCTGTCCGGAAATGTCCCTTGTGGACAGTCGAGAAGCGTCATGCCACTGTGACGAGGCCCCGGGGGTGTCGCGAAAGCCACTTTCGGGGCATCAGACGTCGCGAAAGCGGCTTTCGCGGCACCCCCGGCCCGGACGAGCTCACACCCGCCGGGCGACCAGCTGAGCAGGCCGGTCACCGGGCCCGTTATTCCTTTAGGGGCAAGAAAAGTGCCCGATCGGGCACGGTGATCCATTCCATCGGGTTCAGCGGTGTGCGTATGGTTCCGTAGGTTCATGCGCTGTGCTAGTTTGTTTTGGCCATTAACAAAGTCGGGGCCCGACCCCGTGAGGGAGTAGCGCAGAAGCATGGCCGAGCGAGCCGATTTCGCGCTGGGGACGGTCGAGGCGACAGTTGTCGGGCGAGCGCTTGGCGTCGATGCCCGCTTGTTTCCCTTACGCGTCCAGAACACTTCGATCGACCCGGAGCGGTACGCCGCGATCGTCCGGAAGGTCTACACCGATCTCGAACGGCGCCGCCTGTCGATCGACGGCGAGCTGAACCAGGCCGTCCGCACCGCGTTCGCGCTGCTCGGGAACCACCGGATCACCGTTTCGATCAACGGTATCGACGGTATCGGCCAGGACATCGCCGTCCTCGCGCTCACCGATGGCAGGCAGGCGCTCGGCATCACGCAGGCCCACGGCGAAGACCTCCTGCAGTTCGCGCTCTTCTCCGACGAAGAGCTGGTCGAGGTCCTCTCCGGGGTGCTGCCGCGGATGCGCCCCGCGTCGACGGGCCGCCGCACGATCGTGCAGAAGGAGGAGCGCGCCGTCTCCGCGATGGCCGCGCGCCGCCAGGCCGAAGCCGAGTTCGACGAGGAGGAGACCGACGCGTTCGGCAACCTCCAGTTCACCGGCGTCGTCCGCGCCCGGCCGGAGGCCCCGGCGCCGCGCAGCGACGAGAGCGACGTCGAGGTCTTGGAGAAGGTGCTGTCCGGGACCCGCCTCGGCGGCGGGTACATCATCGTGAGCGGTATCGGCCGCCGCGGCGAACGGCTCCGGTCGACACCGTTGAGCTGGCTCGACACCGAAGACGGCCGGTACCTGGTCTGGACCGAGACCGACGAAGCCTCCGGCGCCGTGATCGGTCACTACGACCCGGCCAGTCAGTCGGGCGTGGCGAACGCGATCCGGGACGCCATCGCGGACATCTACTGACCTTCCTGAACCCGGCGAGAGGACCCTCCGTTGACCGAGGAAGCACAAGAACTGAAGCCGGCGGCGGCGTGGGCCCCCACGAAGGTCGCGCTCTCGGGCACACAGCTGAAGCGCATGGCGGTGCAAGGCGGCTTCGCCGTCGACGAGACCACCGGCCAGGAGATGATCCGTTCACTCCAGGGTGTGATCGACAGCCTCGAAGAGCGCTGGAGCGCGCTGACCAAGCTTCAGAAGTCGCCGCCGATGAGCTCCACCGCGACCGCCCGCTGGGTGTCCGAGCACATGCACGGCACCGCGACCGACGCTCAAGGTCTGCTCACCCAGCTCCAGGCCGCTCGCGCCGAGTTCCCGACCTACATCGAGGCGATCGAACTCGCCCAGCGGAACTACCGGGAACGCGACACCCAGAACCAGCGCGACCTGAAGCAGATCGACACCGAGATCTGAAGGAGAGACCCGTGACCGAATCCGAGGAGAAGACGGCGAAGGTCTCCGACCCGAACTCGCCCGACTACAACAAGCTCGACTCGCACTACGACCCGACCGCCGACTCGTCGTCCGACTACTACGTCGGGCCGCTGGCGGACAAGGCCGCCTCCGGCGACGAGATCCGGGCCGGGGCCTCGGCCGGGACGGACCTTCTCTTCACCATCCTCGGCTGGGGTGACAAGGCGCTCAACGGCTTCAAGGACATGTTCACGCAGAAGATGTACGAGGGGCAGCTGGAGAAGGCGCGCGAGGGTCTCGACAAGAACCTGGACATCCGCAAACCCGGCGAGCCGCCGTCCACGATCTGGGCGAACGCCACCCACGAACAGATGCAGACCGCGATCGCGGACAACGCGGATCCGGCCGCGGTGGCCGAGACCTCCGAGGAGTGGATCCGGGCGGGCAACGACCTGGCCTCGCATCAGCGCAACTTGGCGAAGGCGATCAGCGCGAGCACGGCCAACTGGGAGGGCGAGGGCGGCGACGCGGCCCGCGAGCACCTCGCCGGTGTCGGCAAATGGCTCGGCTCGACCGCGAACGGCGCGACGCTGGCCGGACGGCAGCAGCAGATCCACTCGCAGACGCTCAACGAGACGCAGAAGCAGATGGCGGCGAACCCTCCGGTGGCGTTCAACGTGCAGGAGGCCAACGCCAACCTGCAGAAGATCACCGACCCGTACGTGTACATGGCACAGCTCGGGAAGGACCTCTCCACCTTCAAGAAGCAGCAGGACGCGCGGGACCAGGCCGCGAAGGTGATGACCGAGTTCGACACCACGGTCGGCTCGGCGATCGCCACCCCGGCGTTCCCCGCCCCGCCGAAGCTGGCGACGGCGACCAGGCAGCTCCAAGGCAGCCCCGCCGGCGGTGGCGCGGGTTCGCCCGCCGGCACGCTTCGCGACCGGATGTCGCCCGAAGGCGCCGACGGCACCCCGTTCAACGCCGCCTCGGACCGTACGCGCCCGGACGGCCTCGTCGCTTCGATGGACGGGACGCCGCAGGGCGGGACCAGTGGCCCCGGCGGTGTGTCGCCGTTCAACTCTCCTAACGGCGGGCCGGGCGGCGGCCCCGGCGGTGGGCCGGGCGGCTTCCCCGGCGGCGGCGGTCCCGGTAGCGGCGGCCCCGGCTCCAGCCCGACGATGCCCAACATCGGCATCCCGAACGGGCCGACCGGCGGCGAGACCTACAAGCCCGCGGCGTCGACGAGCCCCCACCTCCCGAACCTGCCCAAGATCGACGACGGCACGCGGACCACGGGCTACACCCCGCCGTCCGTCACCCCGCCGTCGTTCACCCCGCCGAACATCCCCATCCCGGAGAGCGGTGGCCCGCGGCCCGGTGGCGGTCTTCCGTTCACGCCGCCGAACATCCCCGTCCCGAACGGGCCCAACAGCGGCGGGCCGAGGCCGGTCATGCCGAACATCCCGCCGATGCCGCGTCCCGGCGGTATCGGCGAGCGGCTCACCGGTCCCTCGTTCCCGGACGGCAACTCCTACAAGGGCACGCCGTACAACCCGCCCAAGCTCGGCATGCCGAACATCCCCGGCGGTGGCGGCACCAGCAGCTTCGGCGGCGGTGGTGCCGGCACGGGCGGCGCCGGTGGCGCGGGCGGCGGAGGTCTCGGTGGGGCCGGACGGGCGACGGGCTCGCTCGGCATGGGCGGCGCCGTCGGCGCGGGCGCGATGGACGCCGAGGCGGCCGCGGCCCGTGCGGCGGGGTCCGGCGGCAAGCCGGGTACGCCCGGCGGCATGGCCCCGATGGGCGGCATGGCCCCCGGTGCCGGCAAGGGACAGGGCCAGGAGGACAAGGAGCACAAGGTCGCCGACTACGTCGAGTCCGACGACCCGTCCTTCTTCGCCGCCGACGAGGTCGTGGCGCCGCCGGTGATCGGTGACTGGAAGAACAAGGACTGGAAGTGACGGCTTCGTTCGAAGTCGATCCGGACGACCTGACCGCGCACGCGAGCCATCTCGACGGGCTCGTGGACCGGCTGAACACCGCGCACGCCGCGACCGGTTCGGCGATGTCGGCGGACGCGTACGGCCTGCTGTGCGCGTTCCTGCCGCCGATCGTCAACCCGGCGGGCGAACGCGCGGCGGAGACGATCAAGGCGGCCGCGGAAGGGATCCAGGCGACCGCCGACAACGTCCGCACCGCAGCCAAGTCCTATGTAGACGGTGACAAGACCAACGCGGAACCGTTCAAGGCGGACTTCAAGGCCTTGGACATCGGAGGAAGGCAGTGACCGGCGGGAACGAGCTCGGCGAGCTCATGCTGGACCCCGACGAGGCCCAGCGCAAAATGGACCGATGGGCCGCGGGGCTGGAAGAGAAGGCCCAGCGTTACGCGGCCGCGCAGGAGCGGACGGAGCAGCTGCGGCTGACCGCGTCCAGCTCCGACGGCGCCGTCAAGATCACCGTCGGGGCCGACGGCGGCGTGACGGACATCGAGTTCGGGAACAAGGCCAGGACCTATCCGCTGGAGGAACTGTCGCGGCAGATCCTCCAGACCATGCACAAGGCGCAGTCCGGGATCGCGGGCCAGGTCGCCGAGGTCATGCAGGAATCGCTCGGCGACGAGGACCAGGAGACCAGGGCGCTGATGATCGGCACCCTGCGCAGCCGCTTCCCCGAGATCGAAGAGGAAGAGTCTTCGGACCCGCCCGCTCCCCCGGCGTCGTCCGAAGACACGCCGCCCCCGCCGCAAGCGCCTCGCGAGAAGCGTCACGAAGCGCCGGACGACGAGGAAAACTCGCCCTGGTGAGGTCCTCGTCCTTGAAACACGAGGAAGGTCGCCGTGGGTAACCCGCTTGTCGCCGAGGTAAAGGACTCGACGAAGGCGTACACCGGCTCGTCACTGCTGGAGTCGGCGTTCGAGCTGAAATCGGCCATCGAAAGCGGCGACTGGGCGTCGGTGGCGCTGGGCGCGGTCGGGACCGCGCTCGACGCGCTGTCGATGGCCATGGACCCTTTCGGCGCGATCCTCGCGAACGGCGTCGGCTGGCTGATGGAGCACGTCGGCCCGCTCAAGGAGGCGCTCGACGCGCTCACCGGCAACGCCGACGAGATCGCCGCGAACGCCGAGACCTGGATGAACATCGCGACCGAACTCGGTGACGTCGGCGCGGATCTGGCCGGGATGGTCTCCGCCGATCTGCAGAGCTGGACCGGGGTCTCGGCCGACGCCTACCGTGCCCAGGCCAAGGACACGGTCACGCTTCTGGAGTCGGCGAAGGCGGGGTGCGAAGGCGCCTCCAGCGGGGTGAAGACGGCGGGTGAGGTCGTCGCCGCCATCCGCGCGCTGGTGCGCGACATCATCGCCGAGCTGATCGGGCATCTGATCAGCTGGGCGCTCCAGGTGCTGTTCACCCTCGGCATCGGCCTGACCTGGGTGGTCCCGCAGGTGGTCAACGCCGTGGCGAAGACCGCGAGCAAGATCGCGAACCTGACGAAGAAGACCGTCAAGGCGCTCCAGGCGCTGATGCCGCTGCTGAAGCGTGCGGACGACCTGTTCGACAGCGCGGCGAAGGCGCTGAAGAAACTCCAGCCGGGCAAGGGTGCGCCCGCACCGAAGCCGAACAAGCTGGACGAAGGCACGACACCCAAGAGCAGCCCCGATGGCGGGGGTACTTCACCGTCCGGCGCGGGGCCCGGCAAGACCGATCCGCCGCCGGTGAAGTCGGATCCGCCGCCTCCGCCGAAGAACGAGACCCCGGACGGATCGACCACGCCGTCCGGCTCACCGCCACCGCCACCCAAGGACCGCGGTGCCCCGAAACCCGAGACGAACAACCGGATCAAGGACG
Source organism: Amycolatopsis coloradensis (assembly GCF_037997115.1). Lineage (NCBI taxonomy): Bacteria > Bacillati > Actinomycetota > Actinomycetes > Pseudonocardiales > Pseudonocardiaceae > Amycolatopsis > Amycolatopsis coloradensis. Next base: position 2,269,374 of record NZ_CP150484.1, on the reverse strand, counting down.
ACAACACCGATCCGGGCAACCGTGTGCCGCCCAAGGACCGTGGCGGCTGCGGCGACCCGATCGACGTCGCGACCGGCTCGATGATGCTGACGCAGGACGACGTCGTGTTCGCCGGCGTCCTCCCGCTGACCGTGTCGCGGACACATCTCTCCTCGTACCGCCTCGGCCGCTTCTTCGGCACTTCATGGGCGTCCACTGTGGACCAGCGGATCGAGATCGAGGACGACGGCCTGCACCTCGCGCTCGCCGATGGGACATTTCTTTCTTACCCCGTACCGCTTTCCGACCGTCCTGTACTCCCGGAATTCGGGCAGCGGCTCCCCTTGTCCAAAGTGGACGATGGCTACGGAGTGACCACTCCGGACGGAACACTGTTCTTCTCCGGCCCCGGGGACACCCTTCCCCTGCGCGCGATCGTGGACGGCGACGGCCACCGGATCTCCGTGCACTACGACGACAACGGTGTCCCCCGCGAGCTGGAGCATTCCGCGGGTTACCGCCTGCTCGTCGAGTCGAAGGACGGACTCGTCACGGCCCTCCGGCTGCCCGGCGCGGAAACCGCGCTGCGGAGTTATCGGTACGACGAGCGGCGCCGCCTGGTCGAGATCGCCGACGTCGCCGGTCAGCCCCTGCGGTTCACCTACGACGCCGAGGGCCGGATCGTGCGCTGGGAGGACGTCAACGGGCGCTGGTACGGATACGGCTTCGACTCCGAAGGCCGCGTCGTGCGAGCGCAGGGCACCGGCGGCTTCCTCGACGTCGACATCGAGTACGACCGGGAAAACCTGGTCACCTCGGTCACGAACTCGCTCGGGCACGTCACCCGGTATCAGCTCGACGAACTGCACCGGATCGTCGCGGAGACCGATCCGCTGGGCCATACCACGCGGTCCGAAATCGACCGCTTCGGCAAGCTGCTCAGCCGCACCGACGCCTTGGGCCGCACCACGCGGTGGGAGATGGACGACGACGGGAACGTCGTCACCGTGCTGCAGCCGGACGGCGGCCGCGCGCTCGCCGAGTACTCCGCGCCGGGCCGCTGGACCAGCAGGACCGGGCCGGACGGCGCCGTCTGGCGCCGCGAGTACGACGAGCGGGGAAAGCTCGTGCGTGCCACGGATCCGACCGGCGCCACCACCACCTACGGCTACGACGACGCGGGCAACGTCGCGGTCGTGACCGACGCGCTCGGTGGCGTCACCCTGATCGAGTCGAACGCGGCGGGCCTGCCGGTCTCCGTCACCGACCCGCTCGGCGCGGTCACGCGGTACACCTACGACGAGTTCGGGCAGACCACCTCGGTCACCGACCCGCTCGGCGGCGTCACCCGGACGCGGTGGGACGGCTTCGGCGAGATCGCCGAGCAGATCGACCCCGACGGCTCCGTCTGGCGCTGGAACCGCACCACGGCGGGTTCGGCCGACGAAGCCGTGGACGCCCGCGGGCTCGCGGTGCGCACCGAGTACTCGCAGTTCGACCTGCCCACCGCCGAAATCGGCCCGGACGGCGATCGACTGTCCTATGTGTACGACACCGAGCTGCGACTGGTGTCGGTCACCAACGAACACGGTCTCGTCTGGCGCTACGACTACGACCCGGCCGGGAACCTGGTCGGCGAAACCGATTTCAACGGTCGCACCACCCGCTACGGCTACGACGCCGCAGGGCAGATGGTGTCGCGTACCAACAGTCTCGGCCAGACGGTCGTCATCGAACGCGACGCGCTCGGCCGGGTCGTCGCTCGCCGGGCGGGCGACGACGTCGCCACGTTCACCTACGACGGCGCCGACCGGATGACCTCGGCACGCAACGCGCATTCCGAAGTCACCATCACCTACGACGCGCTGGGCCGGATCGTCTCGGAAACCCTCAACGGCCGGGCAGTCCGCTCGGAATACGACGCCATCGGCCGTCGCGTCGCGCGGCGCACCCCTTCGGGCGCCGAGTCGTTCTTCGCCTACGACGCGGCGAGCCGCCCCGTCGCGCTGCGGACCGCCGGGCGCACCATGTGGTTCGAGTACGACCCGGCAGGCCGGGAAGTGGCGCGGCGGCTGGAGGGCACGCCGGTCGAGCTGCGCCAAGGCTGGGACGCCGCCGACAGGCTGACCTCCCAGACCGTCTCCACCGGAAGGGGTGTCGTCCAGCACCGCGAGTACGGCTACCTGCTGGACGGGCTCGTCTCGTCGATCTCGGATTCGCTGTCCGGGCCGCGGTCGCTGCGAGTCGACCGGGCGGGCCGCGTGGTCGACGTCCAGGGTCAGGGCTGGCGGGAGAGTTACGGCTACAACCTCGCGGGCGCGATCACGCAGGCGGGCTGGCCGGGTGCGGATCCGGCCGTCGGACCGCGGCGCTACCAGGGCACCCTGATGACAGGCGCCGGGGCGACGTCGTACCTGCACGACACCGAGGGCCGTACGATCGCGCGCCGCGAACCCGGCCGCGCCTGGACGTATCAGTGGAATTCCGACGACCGGCTGACCGGCGTGGTCACCCCCGAAGGCGAGCGCTGGCTCTACCACTACGACGCGCTCGGACGGCGGATCGCCAAGCAGCACCTCGACGTCCAAGGCCGGATCCTCGAACAGATCGACTTCACCTGGGACGGCTCGAAGCTCGCCGAAGAGATCCGCGGCGGCACCGCCGTCGTCTGGGACCTGGAGCCGGGCACGGACCGGCCCATCACGCAGATCGAACGGATCCCCGGACAGGACGCCCGGTTCCACGCCGTCGTCACCGACCTCGTCGGATCACCGAGCGAACTGCTCGACGAATCCGGCGAGGTCGCCTGGCATCTGCACACCTCGTTGTGGGGCAAGGTGCTTTCGCCGCCGGGGCGGGCGTACACGCCGTTGCGCTTCCCCGGCCAGTACCACGACCCGGAAACCGGGCTGCACTACAACTTCAAGCGCTACTACGACCCGGCGACCGGGCGATACCTCTCGCACGACCCGCTCGGCCTCGAACCGGCGTCGGACTCGCTGGCCTACGTCGGCAACCCGACGGACATGATCGACCCGCTCGGCCTGGCGCCGACGAAACCGAAGACGGGCACCTGCTCCAAGGGTGCCCGCGGGGGCGGCGGCAAGACGAAATCGTCGGGCAACCGGGTCACCAAGCCGAAGCCGACGCCTGGACCGAAGAAGCCGAGGCGTCCGCCACAGAGCTACCTCGACGGCACGCACGGCGCGAAGAAGCGTGAGCAGAACCGGCTCACGGCGAAGTACGACAACGAACTCAAGGCCGACGGCCGGGAGAAGGTCTCCGGAGAGTCCCACGAGTCCGAGCACCCGGTCCCCTACGAGGCGATCGGCCGTGGCAGTGGCGGCGCACGGGGTTCGAGTCACGACCAAAAGGACCTGGAGAACCACGCTTGGGCGTATCAGGAGGCCAAACCCGCGCACGCGTCGCATATCGGTACCGGTAACAAGGGCGACCAAGACCTGACCGAAGGTTCGGCGAAGCCGAGCGGCTTCAAGAACAGTCAGGACTACCGCGACTCCGAGCGCAACGCGCTGGAAGGCGGCGACGCGAACACCGCGATCCAGCTCAACCAGCTCGACTACGCGTTCCGGGACGGGTTCAAGAACACCGACGGCACCCTCGACGGCAAGATCGCGGACGACTCGTACCACAAGATGATCGACGACGCGCACGCCAGCGGTAAGGGCCTCACCTACTCGACCGGTCCCGGGACGACCGCGACCACGCCGCCGCTGTCCAGCCACGACGTCAAGGAACTGCACATGACCCGGGACACCATCCGGGACGGGGACTGGCCCGAGGAGATGAAGCGGCAGAACCGCGAGACCTACGAGCAGGAAGTCGATCGGATCCACGAAGAGACGTACAAGAAGCCGACCAAGGAGGACTGGGAAAAGCTCGACGCCGGCGGCTTCGGACCGCTCGACACCGGCAAGAAGGACCCGAACGCGATGGACGTGGACTGACTGCCGGTTTTCGCGTGAGCGGAGACGGCACACGCGTGGTGAAGGCGACTACCACGGCTGCGTAGTGAAGGCCTCCTTACCTACCTTCAGAGTAGGGAAGGAGGCCTTCGCTACCCCTATGCCTTCTTCGCAGCCAGGGCGTCCACAGAGGACACTCTTTGGTGACTGAACGTCCGATTGATGCCCATACGCACGGTTCCCCAGGGGATCGTGAGTGACAAAGAGGGTTAGAACCATCTTTATCGCTCACTACCCGACCGCGAAACTGCCCCGAAGCGCCCAAATCGGGCACTTCTATCTCGATCAGCGTCCCTCATGGACAGTGCCTTACTCGGCAAAACCGCACATACAGGCGTCAGATGGACATTGAGGGTGTTGCCGACTCCGGCGAAGAAGGTAGTTGCGTGCGCAAGATGCGCATCCAGAGGACTGAATGCGGGTAAGTCAGGCGGCGGCGAGCGCGACGACGCGGTTCCGCCCGCTGTTCTTCGCCTGGTAGAGCGCGGAGTCGGCGACGTGCAGCAGCCGTTCCAGCACGGTCCCGCCGGACGGGTAGACCGCGGCGCCGATCGACACCGAAAGCCCCCGCACGACGCGCGGCCCCGAAGCGGTCGCGACCTCGACCTCGAGCGCCATCACCGCCCGCCGCACGCGCTCTGCCACGGGGAGCACGTCGGTCTCCGTCGCGCCGGGAAGCAGCACGACGAACTCCTCGCCACCGAAGCGGCCGACGGAGTCGTAGTCGCGTACGTGCTCGGAGATCGTCTTCGCGACGGCCTTGAGCACGACGTCGCCGGCGAGATGCCCGTAGACGTCGTTGACCTGCTTGAAATGGTCGAGATCGAGCATCAGCACGCCGAGTTTGCTCTTCGCCCTGGCCGCCGACGTGAGTTCCCGCTCGCTCAGCGCGTGCCACGCGTGCGCGTTCAGGACGCCGGTCTTGCCGTCGATGTTCGCCGCGATCTCCAGCTGCCGCACCAGCACACTGCGGTGCAGCACCAGCACCGGCAGCAGGACGAACGGGACGAGCGCCGGCGCGTGCACGATGCCCAGCGCGGTCGAGGTGCCGAGTACCAGGGTGGTGATCTCCAGCAGGTTGTCGTCGCCCGTGCCGAACAGCGCACGCGGGGACCTTGCCCCGGTGTGCAGGTACACCGAGAGCGCCACGATGAAGGCGTTGACCACGGTGAACACGGCCGCCGCCTCGACGATCTTCAGCGAGCCGGCGAACCCGACGGGCAGGCCGTTCCGCCCGGAGACGATGGCGCCCGACGCCAGGCAGGAGATCACGATGGCCGCCGCGCAGTACACCACGCGGTACGCCGGGCGGTGACTCATCCCCCGCCACACCCGGAGCCAAAGATGCAGGTAGATGAGCAGGCCGAGCGCCAGCGCGAGCCCCTGCGGCAGGACGAGCACCCCCGCGAACGTCCACACCGAAGTCATGTTGATATGCGGCCGGTCACAAAGCGTGCGCCGTAACCGTTCCACCGAACGCGAAAGCTCGGCCTGCAGGATGGCCAGGCCGAGCAGTGATCCAAATCGGACGAATTCCGTAGTCTCGTAGTTCGATCGGAGCAGGGCGATTAGGGCGACTGCCGCGGCGAGTCCTTCCACCACAAGAAAAACCGCGGGAACACCGCGTGGTCCGGACCATAAGTCCCAGTGCCGGACCCAGGCTCTCAGACGTGTACCGGCCCCTTCTCCGGCGAGTTCCGTATCCCCCATAATCATCGTCACCGGTCCCCCTTCCGTACATAATTCAATGTATCCGAGGTAGTACTGAGGGTGGCTCGAGTCAATTCCGGAACACACAGATGGAGCAGTGGGAGGGAGGACCATCATGAACGGTCGCGAGGACTGATCCCACCAATTCAGCCGGTCCGGCTCCCGGCAGGGAGCCACACATCGGGTCCGGTGGCGATGGCGCGTTTCCAGGCCATCGCCATCGGCCCCGCCGAGGCCACGGCCACCGTCGCGGCCACCCCGACGGCCACGAACGGACCGGTCAACTGGGCGAGACCGCCCGCGAGCATGATCCCGATTCCTTGCACGGTCACCAAACTCGTCGAGGTCAGGCCCATCACCTGTGCCCGGACACCGTCGGGCACCGCGCGGGCCATCAACGCGACGGCCTGCAGGTGGTACGGCGCCGCGAAGGCGCCGCTGAGCCCGATCAACACCAGGCACACCGGCAGCGGCGGGCGAAAGAAGAGAAAGACCAAAGGAACGACGGATGCGATGGCGAGAATACCGACAATTCGCGTTTTCCGTCGCGCCGGAACCCATTTCGTGAAGATCCACGACCCGATTACCGAACCCACCGGATCCGCCGCGAGAATAAGCCCGACCGCGAAAGTCCCCGCGCCGAGACCGACGGCGAGCGGCGCCGCGAGCCCTTCCGGCGCGATGGCGAACCCGGCGAGCATCTTCAGCCCGAAGAGCACCCGGATTCCCTTGCCCTGCCACAGTTCTCGGGCGCCTTCACCGCTGAAAGCCCGTGCCACCCGGCTTTTCACCGAAGATTCCGTGGCGACGGGCTTCCGGCGGCGAACCCCTGTGGACACCAGCAGCGCCGAGACCACAAAAGTCACCGCGTCGATCACCAGGCCCCAGCAGGGCGTCACGAACCCGATCACCAGCCCGCCACCACCGAATCCGGCGAGCTGTGCCGTTTGGATGGTGATCGTGCGGACCGCGAGCCCGGCGACGTACCGGTCGCCTTCGAGGACGTCCGGAAGCAACGCGAGCTGCGCCGCCCGGAAGGGACCGCCCGCCATCGTCAGGATCACGAGCAGTCCGGCCAGCACCGAGAGCGGCATTCCCGGTACGGCCATCAGCGCCGCGATCACCGCGCGCAGCAGGTCGCAGACGATCATCACCGTCCGCCGCGGATACCGGTCCGCCAAACCGGCGAACAGGGTGCCCCCGATCAGCGTCGGCAGGTACGTCAGGCCGTAGGTGAGCCCGGTCAGCCCCGCCGACGCCGTTCTTTCCCAGACCAGCACCGACAACGCGACCCTTGCCAGCTGGTCACCGGCCTGCGAAAGCGCCTCGGCCGCCCACAACGCACGGAACTCGCCGACCGCGAAAGCGGCCCTGAACGCGGTGCCCCGAGCGGAATCCCCCTTCTCCATGAGCCCCTCCCCTTGGCTCACGGTAGTCGATCACTTCCGCAGTGTCAGCGGCCATCCGGACCACGACGTCCGTCAGTGTCCACTATGGACAGACAGTTTCGCGTGTGCCACGGCGGCGCGAGCGAAGGCTTGGACGAGCGGATGCGGCCGGGTTCCGTCACCGGCGAGTTCCGGCTGGAACAGCGTCGCCAGGAAGAACGGATGCTCCGGCAGTTCCGCGATCCGCGCGTCGCCCTCGCCGTCGAATCCACTGAAGACAACCCCGTTCGCCGCCAAGGTGTCCAGATGCCGGGCGTCGAGGCCGTACGAACAGTGGTACCGCTCGACGGAACGTTCCGCCCCGAGGATCCGCGCCGCCAGGGTGTCCGGCGTGACGTGGACGGCACCCTCGTGCCCGACGAGCGAACACGCCAGCGGGACGATCAGCCGCTCGGCCGACTCCGGCGCGTTCTCCGCGTGCCCGATCCCGCCGAAACCGCAGACGTTCCGCGCGAATTCCAGCAGCGCGTGCTGGAAGCCGGCGCAGGTGCCGAGGAACGGGATGCCGTTCTCGCGGGCGGCGCGCACGGCGTCCACCGCGCCGGCTTCGGACCGGTAGGGGCTGCCGGGTACCAGCCAGATGCCGTCGAAACCGGTGAGGTCGCCGACGGCGTCCGTCGGGAGCCAGTAGGCGTCGAGTTCGATACCTTCACGCTCGGCGAGACGGGCGAAGAGCATCGGGATCCGGACGTGGGAGCGGACGCCGTCCGAACGGTCACCGACCAGGGCGACCCGGGCTTTCTCTGTCATGCGACCATCCTGACCCGCGAACCGAGTTCAGCGCCAACGATGATCCATGCTGGATCGATAAGCGATACTGATGACCATGGAGACCCACCTGCTCCGCACCTTCGTGGCGGTGGCGCGCGGTGGCTCGTTCTCGCGCGCCGCCCGCGACCTCGGCTACACACAGTCCGCGATTTCCCAGCACATCGCCACGCTCGAACAGGATCTCGGCACCACACTGCTGACCCGGCGGCCCGTCGCGCCGACCCGCGCCGGGGAACGTCTCCTCGAACACGCCGGCCCGTTGCTGACGCGGCTCGACGCCGCCCGCGCGGATCTCGCCAGGCTCACCGCGGCGCCCACCGGCCGGGTCGTCCTCGGGCTGACCCCGCTGTCGCTCACCGCCGAAGTCGCCGCCGCCGTGCCGCGCGGCACCGACGTGCGCGTCCTGGGCCGCGAAGACGTGCTGACGGAGGTCGCGGCGGGCGCACTGGACCTCGGTCTCGTCGACGGGATGACCGCGCCGAGCGATCCGCTGCCGCTGCCGGACGTCGGCCCGCTCAGCACCACCGTCGTCGGCGAACGCCCGCTCGCGGTCGCGGTACCCGCGGACCATCCGATGACGGGACGGACCGTCCGGCTGGCCGAACTCGCCGACGCGGGCTGGATCGACGCACCGGACACCGCGATTCCCTTGGAGCGCTTGAGGAAGGCCGCCTCGACCGACGGGTTCCGCGGTCGGCTGAGGTACACCGGGACCGACGTCCGCGGGCTGCTCGGCCTGGTCGCCGCCGGTCAGGGACTGGCGCTGCTCCCGGCGGACGTGCTCACCGGCGTGAGCACGCTTTCCTTGTCCTCGCCGCGCGTGGTGCACCGCACCGAACTCGTGCACGGCGATCCCCGCGAGGGCTCCGCGCTGGCCGCCGCGCTGACGGGTCAGCGGCCGTAACTCATCATCCCCTGCGCCATCTCCATCGCCAGCGAACTCGCCACGACGGGATCCATCATGCTTCGGAGACCGTCCGCCGCCTTGTCCCGCGATCCGATGTCGGAACGCGGCTGCTCCGGCGGTTTGGTCTCGGCGGGCGGCAGGGCGACGACCTGCTCCTTGGCGGGCTTCTTCTTCGTCACGGGCACTTGCTGTTTCACGGTGACCGGGACGTAGACGGTCACCGGGGCGGCCTGCGGGGCGGGCTGCGCGGGCGGCGGCGCCTGCTGCGTCGCCACGGCGGGCAGCGGCTGCTCGGGCAAGGCGGTTTCGTCGACCGGCTCGACGGTGAAGGTGCCGGCGAACCAGCCGATCGCGAGCAGCGCCACCCCCGCCCCGCCGACCAGCCACGAGCGGGCGCGACGGTGGATGACGACGGCCTTGGGCCGCAGATCCTTGTCCACGACCGGTTCGCAGACCGGGGGACGCGTCGGCATCGGCTCGGGCTCGGGTTCGTTCTCCGGGCTGCGCCGCCGCTTCGGCAGGCTCGCCGCGATGATCCCCGTCCGGTCCAGGAGTTCGACGGTTTCGACGGGCGCCGAGAAAGCGTCGGTCGACGGACGGCGCTGGGCGGCGCGCGGCATGGGGACCTCCGGAAGCGGAATCACGAACTTGAGCATTGTGGTGCATTTCCGACGCCGCCGTAAGTAACGCACCCCGATCGAGTTATCCCGAGCCGTCCGGAGCACGGAGGGTTACTCCATTCAGAGCCGTTTCATTCCCAAGCGCCCCAACAGGGCGAGCGGCCGCTGGTAAAAGGAGCCGAGCACGCGGGGAATCACGTCGATGGCGTACGCGTCCGGACCGATCAGGATGCGCGCCGTCCCCCGTTCGATACCGCGCACGATGGTCTGCGCGGCCTTCTCCGGCGTCGTCCTCGCGATCTTTTCGAATCCTTCGGCGGCTTTGTCGATGTCCCGCTCGACGCCGCCCCGCGCGTCACGGGCGATATTCGTCTTGATGCCACCGGGATGCACGCAGCTGACCTTGACCGGATGCCGGGCGATCAACATTTCCTGCCGCAGCGCCTCGGTGAACCCCCGCACCCCGAATTTCGCCGCGTTGTAAGCGCTCTGCGTGGGCACGCCGATGAAGCCGAACACGCTCGAAAGGTTGACGATATGCCCGTCACCCGAAGCGATCACCTGCGGCAGAAAGGCTTTCGTGCCGTTGACCACGCCGCCGAGATTGATCCCCATCAGCCAGTCGTAGTCGTCCCAGGTCATTTCCTCGACCGTGGCCCCGAGCGCGACCCCGGCGTTGTTCACCACGACGTTGGCACCCCCGAAATCGACGGCGACCTCCTCTGCGTGCGCGAGGACGGCGTCACGGTCGGCGACGTCGAGTGCGTACGCCTTCGCGGTCGCGCCGGCCTTCTCGCACTCCGCCACGGTGCCCGCCGCACGGACGGCGTCGACATCGGAGAGCGCCAGCCTGGCGCCCCGCCCCGCCAGTTCGATCGCGAGCGCCTTGCCGATCCCCGAGCCCGCGCCCGTGATCACCACGACCTTGTCCGTGAACGACTTCATACCCGCTCCAACCCGCTCGACTGTTACCGGAGGTAACACATACTACGGCTGTGAGCTTGCTGTGCGTTGATCGATTCGGGCTGTGTTCGCGTACCACTTATGGTGATCTGGAACCCGGACAGCCGTGGACGAGCGAAAGGAAGGCGATGCGCCGCGCCCTGTTGCTCGCGCTTTGTGTCGTTCTGTCCGGTTGCTCCGCCGTGCCGGATCCTGCCGCGACCGAAGGCGATGGCGCCGGTGCGACGGTGGCGGCCACGCCCGCCGCGCCGCGGACCAATCCGGCGATCGGCGCGCTCTTCGTCGACGGAACGCATTTCTGCACGGCCAGCGTCGTCCACAGCGCCCCCGGCGACCTCCTGCTCACGGCGGCGCATTGCCTCCACGACGGCGAAGGCGGCCAGTACGCGACGGGGATCTCGTTCGCGCCCGGCTATCACGACGGTGTCGCGCCCTACGGCTATTGGGACGTCTCGGATCCGCAGGTTCCCGACGGCTGGGCCGAGTCCTCCGATCCGGACCTCGACGTCGGCTTCGCGATCGCCCACCAGGCGGGCACCACGAAGACCCTGGAAAGCATCACAGGCGCCAACACGCTGCTGACCGGCGGCGGCTTCGCCCATGCGATCACCCTGACCGGTTATCCCGACGAACGAGAGGCGCCGGTCGTCTGCCACGGCTCCAGCGCACAGGCCGACACCTACCAGATGCGCGTCGCGTGCCCCGGCTTCACGACCGGTACCAGCGGCGGCCCGTGGGTGGTCGGCGCCGACCCGGCGACCGAACTAGGCACCGTCGTCGGCGTGATCGGCGGCTACCTGTACGGCGGGGACGATCCGGACACGTCCTACAGCAGCTACTTCGACACCGACGTCGCCACCTTGTACCGGAAGATGGACGCACGGGGATGATCTCCCCATGAGCATCCACGACGTCCCGATCACCGGCGAGCCGATCCGCCTCGGTCAGTTCCTCAAACTGGCCAACCTGGCCGAAGACGGCTCGCACGCCAAAGACCTCCTCGACGCCGAAGAGGTCACGGTCAACGGCGAGGTGGAGGTCCGGCGCGGCCGTCAGCTGACGAACGGCGACGTCGTGGAGGTCGGCGGCGAAGGCGGCCGCGTCGTCCTGGGCTAGCTGCGCGTGCCCTCGATCGCCGTGTCGTCCGTCTGATCACGCGAAACTAGCGGCCCTGCAGCGGAGCCAGGCGCAACGCCCTCGCGAGTTCTTCGAGCTCGCGGTGCACCGGCTCGTTCAGCGGGACACCCAGCGCCTGGCACTGTTCGAGGTACTGCGCCTCGCGCCAGCCCGGGTAGCGGACCGGCGTGCCGCCCTCCCAGCCGAGCAGGCTGCCGAACAGCGCGCTGGCGGCTTTGTAGAACCCGTCGGCGCTGCGGAGCGTCGTCGGCGCGATGGCCATCACCATCAGGCCGGTGTCGTGATCGTGGTCGCCGACGCCCGAAAGCACCCCGGCGAAGATCTCCACCAGCAGGGCGAAGCCGGCGACGGCGGCGCTGTCGACATCCGCCAGGGTGTCGAGGTCGAGGACGAACTCCGGGTACGCGCCCGCGGGGGCGGCCATCCCGAGCGGGTTCGCGGCCTTCCCGAGCTCACCGCCCGCCGCCATGACGAGCCCGATCATGGTGTGCGGCAACGCCCTCGCCGCATGGTGCCCGGCACGGCCGAACGGACCGACGCCGCGGACCGACATGAGCCCGACGCCGTATCGGCCCGCCCGGGACACCGCCCGGTCCATCGCGTCGCCGACGGCCCACAGCCCGGGCGCGCGGCGGTAGTCGATCAGGGCCGCGGCGCCGCGGTCGGCGATCATCAGCGGTTCGGCCCTCGGCCGCACCGTGCCGTCGACCAGCATCGGCAGGTGCAGCCGGGTCAGCTCGGCGACGCCGGACTCCGGTGTTCCGGTGAGATCGCCGTGGCACAACGCCTCGGCGGCCATCCTGGCGCGCGACCAGGGCAGATCGTGCGCGGTGAAGACCTCGGTGACCAGGTCGATCAGGGCGTCGATCGGGACACGCTGCCAGACCTGTTCCGGAATCGGGGAGGGTTCGGCCGGTTCGGGGATCGGCTCGACGGGCGCACGGCGAAGAGAGCGGGGTCTGAGGGGCACTCCGCCGAGGGTGCCCAACGGCGTTTTTCGGCGTCAACGAACCAGGGCAGCTTCTAACCGACTGTGTGATCGAAGCACTCGGAAACGCCGGTGGGCGGACGTACCATCGGGCCATGTGCCGGAACATCACGACGCTTCGAGGGCTTGAGCCGGCGGCGACGCCGGACGAGATCGAGGCCGCCGCCCGCCAGTACGTCCGCAAGGTGTCCGGGGTGCAGAGCCTGTCCGACGCCACCCGCGAGCCCTTCGAGGCCGCCGTCGCCGAGGTCACCGAGATCACCCGGCGGCTGCTGACCGAACTGCCCGCACGCCGTCAGCCGCCGACGACGGTGCCACCGTTGCGCCGCCCCGAAGTCCAGGCGCGAATCGCGGCGAAGGCCGCGAAGAGTCAAGCTTCCTGAACTCCGGCGGTTACGGTGAGCGGGTGACATACCCGCAAGACCCCTACGGTCACCAGCAGCCCTACGGCCAGCAACCCCCGTACGGCCAGCCGTACCAGCAACCGGGCTATGGGTACGGCCCGCCGCAACCGCCGCAGGAACAGGGCCTGGCCATCGCGGCACTCGTCGTGTCGATCGCCAGCCTGGTCGCCTGCAGCGGGCTGCCGTCGATCGCGGGCGTCATCATGGGGCATATCGCGCATTCCAAGGCCAAACGCGGGGAAGCCGGCGGCCAGGGAATGGCGCTCGCGGCGATCATCATCGGCTACATCGGCGTCGCCATCGTCGTCCTGCTCTTGGCGGGCTTCATCTTCGTGGGGATCCTGACCGACTGGGACTTCGACTAGTCCAACGGAAAGCTGCGCTTCGACTGGATCCGAAGCATTCCAAGTACAAGCCGTCGGATACCCTCGACAGCGGTAGCGTGTCCGAGCGGCCGAAGGAACATGTCTTGAAAACATGCGAGGGCTCTGTCCTCCGTGGGTTCGAATCCCACCGCTACCGCCAGTCGTGAAACCGACGCTCCCCAGGTCCACAGACCTGGGGAGCGTCGCGTTTACGCGGGTACGAGAGCCCAGACGGTCTCGTCGCTGCGGCCGCCGTGGAAGGGCCGCTGCTCCAGCAGCGAAGCCGTCCCGTTGTTGACCTGCCGCACCGCCAGCTTGCTCGCCCGGTTCACCAGTCCGTAGCGCATGTCGGCGCTGCGGAGCAGCTTCCACTGCTGGTCGGTGGCCGAGCCGCAGTGCGTCTGTTCCAGGAACGCGCCCTCCGCGGTGCTGCCGGAGACCGGCCGCAGGCACTGACCGCTGCGCTCGTTGGAGATCTTCCAGTACCCGTCGCCCGCGTCGGTGAGCCGCCATTTCTGGCCGTTGTCGTTCTGCCGCGCGACGTTGGTGATCTTCGCGCCCGCCGACGACGAACCGTCGACGACCGCCGCGCTGTTGCCGTTGGTGGCGACCGTCAGGTAGTACTTCTTGCCCGCCTGCGGACCCGGGTCGGCGACGGGGTTCAGGGTCCACTGCTGGTCGGCCGCCCCGGTGTAGGGCTGCTGGACCAGCGGCGCCGGATACGCGCCGCCGTCGGTGACCGCGTAGCCGGTCAGGTAGTTGAAGATCGCCACCTTGCCGTTGCCGAGCGGCTGGAACGCCCACCGCATGCCGTTCTGGCCGTTGCAGTTGTACTGGAGGATCGGCGTGCCGGGCGCCGTCCCGCTCTGCGCGCTGTCGGCGCACAGCTGGCTGTTGGCGTTGACCAGCTGCAATCCGGTGTTGTACCCGAGGATCCACTTCTGGCTCATGGAGTCGTCGCGCGGCCGGTGGCTGAGGTCGGCGAGGCCACCGGTCGACGAACCCACGACGTCGATGGCGTCGCCGTTCGCGCCGGTGATGACGTAGGTCTTGCCGCCTCTCGCGTGGCCGTCGTCGTTGTCGGGGGTGTCCTTCTTGATCAGGAAGGCGCTGTTGGCGACGTTCCAGTGGGTGGCGAGCCAGCTGCCGGGGGTGGGATTCGTGCTGAAGTAGTCGTCGTTGCCGCAGTCCAGCAGCCGATCGAAATCGCGTTCCGTGCAGTCGAAGGACTGCGTGTCGCCGTAACACATCAGATCCCATTCCTGGGAGCAGTGCCCGCCGCCCTGGTAGTGCGGGGCGCCCGGCAGGACGGCGCCGAGCATGTGGCCCAGTTCGTGGGCGGCGGCGTTGACACCCCAGCAGGGGACGGCGATCTCCGTGTAGTGCCTGCCGTTGTTGAAGGCGTTGGCGGGACCGGGCTGGTCGTCGCTGTCGCCCCAGGTTCCCGCGCAGGTGTGCGGGTTGTCGGAGAACAGCATGTAATCGCGGTCCGCGTTGAAGAAACCGGCCTGGATGGCGCGGTCGCGGATGGCGCCGGACAGGTACGTGCCGTCGGGCACCACGAGGTTCGCGACGGCGACCTGGCAGCCCGCGCCCGCGGTCGTCACGTACCGGAGGTGCCTGCTGCCACCGGTCGCCGCTGCGCTGTCGTTGAACGCGTCGTCGACCCCGGACGCGTAGGCGCGCAGAGACGGCACGACGGTCGCGTACCGGTCGGGCTGACCGGCCTCGCGGACGTAGACCAGCTCGACGCGTTTGCCGGAAACCCCGTCGCCCTCGCAGACCACCGGATTGGCGGCGACCTGCGCCTGAGCGACGGCGGGAGCGAGCGGGGCCACGGGCGCCGCGCCGGGTGGAAGCGGATGGCTGTGGTCCTTGGCCACGGAAACCGCGAACGCAGCGAATTCATCGGAGGCCGCGGCCTCACCGACGAGCAAACCACCGAGGAGACCGACCAGGACCAGCAGCCGTTTCGCCTTCGACAAGGGCTCTTCCTTTCGCGAGGGAGGAACGCGACAAGTACGCTAGAGGTCGGAGGTATAGACCACCAGGCAGAAAAACCGGCAGACTGCCACTACCCTTCCGGCATACCCAAGTACCTGCTGCTCAAGCACTACCGCGGCGCTCCGGCGGCGGTCAACGACGTGCCGATGGACCGCTGGGCCCCGGACGAGATCACGGCGCATATGAACTACATGAAGGACTTCGCCGCCCGGCTCGTGGAGACCGGCGAGTTCGTCCAGGAGCAGGCTCTCGCCCCCGAAGGCACCTTCGTCCGGTACGACGGCGAGGGCAAGCCGCCGGTCACCGACGGCCCTTTCGCCGAGACCAAGGACCTCATCGCCGGCTTCATGGTGATCGACGTCGACAGCTACGAGCGAGCGCTCGAACTGCGTCCGCTCCTGCGCGAGCAGCTCGTCATCACGGAGTGAACACCGAGCTGGACGAGCCCCTGCTCCGGCAGCCTCACACCGAACGTCCTCGGAATCTGCCGCCGCGGCGCCGGCTTCGCGACGGCGGAGGACGCCGTGCAGGAAGCGCTGATCGAAGCCGTCCGCGTCTGGCCCTGTGCTCGAGGTGGACGACACGCTGCAGCTCTACTTCCTGTGCGCCCACCCCTCGCTGACGCCGTCTTCGGCGGTCGCGCTCACCCTGCGCGCCGTCGGCGGGCTGACCACCCGCCAGATCGCCGAGGCGTACCTGGTGCCCGAAGCGGCCACGGCGCAGCGCATCAGCCGGGCCAAACGCACCGTCTCCGGAGTGCGTTTCGACCAGGCCGGCGACGTCGACCTCGCCGCCGAAGCCATCCGGCTCACCCGCCGTCTCTCGGCCTCGATCGACCATCCCGAGGTCGCGGGCCTGATCGCCGAGGGCGTCGAGACCCTGCGGGCCGCGCTGGCCCACGACCGGCTAGGGGAGTTCCAGGCACAGGCCGCCATCGCGGCGCTCCACGCCGACGCGCCCACCGCCGGGGAGACCGACTGGGTGCAGATCGTCGAGTGGTACGACGAGCTCGCGCGACTGACCGGCAGCCCGGTCGTCCGGCTCAACCGCGCGGTGGCCGTCGGCGAGGCGGACGGACCGCGCGCGGACCTGGCCGAGCGCGCGCACCTGACCCGTCAGGCCGCGCGGCTCAACGCCCTCAAGAAGTGATCGGCGGCAGGCGCGGAAGGCCGTCGATCTCCGACAGGTGGTCCAGCACCCGCCCGAAAGCCTGCCCCAGCACCCGCTGCTCTTCGGGGCTCAGCAGGTCGATCAGATGCTCCCGGACCCCCTCGACGTGCGTCGGCGCGGCACCCTCCAGCAGTTCCGCGCCGCGTTCCGTCATCTCCGCGACGACACCGCGTTTGTCCGCCGGGTCACGCGTGCGGCGGATGAGCCCGTCGGCCTCCAGCCGGACCATCTGGTGCGAAAGCCTGCTCTTGGTCGAGCCGAGCATGCTCGCCAGCTCCGTCATCCGCATCCGCCGGTCGGGCTGGAGCGAAAGACAGACCAGGACCTCGTAATCGGCGAGGGTGACGTCGTGGCGCTCGGAGAGTTCGCGATGCAGGCGCTGCCGCAGCCGCATGGTGGCGACGATGTACGAGCGCCAAGCGACCATCTCGGACTCGGACAGCCAGCGCACTTCCTTCTGCTCCACCGCCATCCACGCAGAGTAGAGCGTTGATCGCACAAGGCGCATACCCACCGGTCACTTTTCGGTCCGTGAAAAATCCGGTGGAACATTCGCCCGAAGGAGGGTTACGAAAAGGTTGAGACTCGGCGCGAAAAGGCGCATTCTGCTTGTCAGCGGATGGTCGGGCAAGTAACGGGCGATCGCCTCGAAGGGTCGCCGGACCTGCTCCCCAGCCGGGAAGGGTCAGGTGGTGGTATGGCGGGTGATTCTCGCGGTTGACCGCCTGCTGTGTCCCCGCGACCGGAACGGAAAGGACCGGGCCGGTCGCGACTGCGAACAGCGATGAACGCGGGCATCTCAAGATGCGCTCGACAATTCTCGCGCATTCGGCGTCACTCCGGCCTGTTTCGGGTTCGCGGCCTCTTCGACCGCCTCGGCAGTGCCCGGCGCCGGCCCGGTGATCGCGGCCGACCGGCGATCGGAACAAGACAACCTCGGTAGTTCTGGGTGCGGCCGCTCCGGTGGCCGCACCCAGGCATATCCGGGGTCTTCCGGCTACGCTTTCCCCGTGCGATTCGACGAAGGCGCGGGCCTGGACACCTCCGAGGTCGAGGACCTGCGCGGCGGTGGTGGCGGCGGTATCGGCGGCCGGGTGGCACTCGGTGGCGGCGGGCTCAGCGTGGTCGGCCTCGTCATCTACTTCCTCATCTCCCAGTTCGGCGGCGTGAGCCTGAACCCGTCTTCGGGCAGTCTCGGCGGCGTGGGCTCCGGGCAGCAGATGGACAACACGTCGCTGTCGCAGGAGTGCAAGACCGGCGCGGACGCGAACCGGAACCACGACTGCGCGATCGTCGCCGTCATCAACTCGATCCAGGACTACTGGGGGCAGGAGTTCCAGCGGTCCGGGTCGACCTACCGCAAGGCCGTCACCAACTTCTTCAACGGCGGCGTGAACACCGCCTGCGGCAGCGCGACTTCGGACGTCGGGCCGTTCTACTGCCCTGGCGACTCCGAGGTCTACATCGACCTCGGCTTCTTCAACGAACTCCGCACCCGGTTCGGCGCACAGGGCGGGCCGTTCGCGGAGGCGTACGTGCTGGCCCACGAATACGGGCACCACGTGCAGAACCTCACCGGAGTGTCCAAAAAGGGCACCGGGAGCGGGCCGACGTCCGGCTCGGTGCGGCTCGAACTGCAGGCCGACTGCTACGCCGGCGTCTGGGCGAACCACGCCACCACCACCCCGACCGAGTCCGGGCGGCCGCTGATCACCGAGGTCAGCCAGGGGGACATCGACTCCGCGCTGGACACCGCTTCGCGGATCGGTGACGACTACATCCAGTCGAAGCTCGGCGGCGGCCGGGTCGACGAGTCGAAGTTCAGCCACGGCACTTCGGCGCAGCGGAAGAAGTGGTTCACCACCGGCTTCCAGACCGGCGAGCCGGCGCGGTGCGACACCTTCGCGGCCAAAAGCCTGGGCTGAAAGCCTCGTGAGTGGTAAGGACGGTTAGAACCGTCCTTAGATCGGAA
>NZ_CP150484.1:2216883-2250850 GCF_037997115.1 Amycolatopsis coloradensis | reverse complement strand
TACCGATCTGTGTTCTGACCCGAATCGCCACTCACGACCACTTGTACCCCGTCTCAGCCCAAGGTGCCGCCGACCTTGACGTGCCCCTTGAGCAGGTTGCGCGCGATGGTCCGGCGCTGGATCTCGTCGGTGCCCTCGTAGATCCGCAGCAGCCGCAGTTCGCGGTACCACCGCTCGACCGGCAGCTCCCGCGTGTAGCCCATCCCGCCGTGGATCTGCAGGACACGGTCGACGATCTCGTTCGCCTTCACGCCGCCGTACAACTTCGCCATCGACTGCGCGTGCCGCGAGTCCAGCTTCTGGTCGACCTGCCAGGCGGCGTGCAGCACCAGCCAGCGCAGGGCCTCCAGCTCGGTGCCGGAGTCCGCGATCATCCACTGGATGGCCTGGCGCTCGGCGATCTTCTGCCCGAACGTCTCCCGCGTGTTCGCGTGCTCGATGGCCATGGAGATCAGCCGCTCGCAGGAGCCGATCGCGCGGGCGGGGAGCAGGTAGCGGCCGGCGCCGATCCACTGCATGGCCAGGTCGAAACCGTGGCCGAGCTCGCCGAGGATCTGCGTCTCCGGCACGCGGACGTCCTCGAAGACCAGCGACGCCGGGCCCCATTCACCCATCGTGTCGATGTATTCGGACTTCCAGCCGGCGTCGCGGTCGACGAGGAAGCAGGTGACACCGCCGTTCGCGCCCTTCTCGGGGTCGGTGATCGCGAAGACCATCACGAAGTCGGCCTCGTTGCCGCCGGTGATGAACGTCTTCTCGCCGTTGATGACCCAGTCGGTGCCGTCCTTGCGGGCGGAGGTCCGGATGGCCTTGGCGTCCGAGCCGGCGCCCGGCTCCGTGATCGCGAAGCACGACTTGCGTTCGCCCGAGATCGTCGGGAGCAGGTAGCGCTCCTTCTGCTCGTCGTTGGCGTAGTAGAGGATGTTGTCCGCGGCGCCGCCGAAGCGGAACGGCACGAACGTGCGGCCGAGTTCGGCCTCCAGCAGCGCGGTCATCACCGCGGACAGGCCCATACCGCCGTACTCCTCGGGCGTCTGCACCCCCCAGAAGCCGGATTCCTTGGCCTTCAGCTGCAGTTCGCGCAGCTCGTCGGCGGTCAGGCCGGGCTGACCGGCGCGTTCGCGGCGCAGCACCTCCTGCTCACGCGGCATGAGGTCGCGCTGGACGAACGTGCGGACCCAGTCGCGCACCTCGCGTTCCTCGACGCTCAGAGAGAAATCCATGGTCAGCCCGCTCCTGTTCGACAGTGACTAAGCGCTCGCTTAGCTCAAGCGTACCGCTTCGGTTGTCGTTCGCCGAGGAGTTGTCATAAGTTTTCGCGACCTGTTCCCATCTCGTCGAAGGGCACCCATGAGCACGGCAGCACCCGCGACGAAGCGGGATCGCACCCATTACCTCTACATAGCCGTCATCGCGGCGGTGGCGCTCGGCATCGCGGTCGGCATCCTGTTCCCCGAGGTCGGCAAGGAACTGAAGCCGCTCGGGACCGGGTTCGTGAACCTGATCAAGATGATGATCTCGCCGATCATCTTCTGCACGATCGCGCTCGGCGTCGGCTCGGTGGCGAAAGCCGCGAAGGTCGGCCGCGTCGGCGGGCTCGCGCTCGGGTACTTCCTGGTCATGTCGACGGTCGCGCTGGTCATCGGCCTGGTCGTCGGCAACCTCCTCCAGCCGGGCACCGGACTGCACCTGACCCCCGAGATCGCCGAAAAGGGACAGGACCAGATCGCCAAGAGCGAGGGCACCGTCGACTTCCTGCTCGGGATCATCCCGAAGACGCTGATCTCGGCGTTCACCGAAGGCGAGGTGCTGCAGACGCTGCTGGTCGCACTGCTCGCCGGGTTCGCGCTGCAGAAACTGGGCACGAAGGGCGAGCCGATCCGCCGCGGCATCGAGCACATCCAGCGGCTCGTGTTCCGGAAGCCGATCCGCCGCGGCATCGAGCACATCCAGCGGCTCGTGTTCCGGATCCTGGCGATGATCATGTGGGCGGCCCCGGTCGGCGCGTTCGGCGCGATCGCCGCGGTCGTCGGCGAGACCGGCTGGAAGGCGCTGCAGAGTCTCGCGGTGATCATGCTCGGCTTCTACATCACC
This sequence comes from Amycolatopsis coloradensis, assembly GCF_037997115.1. Taxonomy (NCBI): domain Bacteria; kingdom Bacillati; phylum Actinomycetota; class Actinomycetes; order Pseudonocardiales; family Pseudonocardiaceae; genus Amycolatopsis; species Amycolatopsis coloradensis. Next base: position 2,248,756 of record NZ_CP150484.1, on the reverse strand, counting down.
TGCGCGTTGTTCGTGTTCGTGGTGCTCGGGCTGATCCTCGGCCTGCTCGCCAGGGTCAACATCTTCAAGCTGCTGAAGTACCTCGGCCGCGAGTTCCTGCTGATCCTGTCGACGTCGTCGTCGGAGTCGGCGCTGCCGCGGCTGATCGCCAAGATGGAGCACGCGGGCGTCTCCAAACCGGTCGTCGGAATCACCGTGCCGACCGGGTACTCGTTCAACCTCGACGGCACCGCCATCTACCTGACGATGGCGTCCATCTTCATCGCGGACGCACTCGACAAACCACTGACCATCGGCGAGCAGATCTCCTTGCTGGTGTTCATGATCATCGCGTCGAAGGGCGCGGCAGGGGTCACCGGCGCGGGGCTCGCGACGCTGGCGGGCGGGCTGTCCTCGCACCGGCCGGAGCTGGTGGACGGCGTCGGGTTCATCGTCGGCATCGACCGGTTCATGTCCGAGGCCCGCGCGCTGACGAACTTCGCGGGCAACGCCGTCGCGACCGTGCTGATCGGCACTTGGACCAAAGAGATCGACCGCGAGCAGCTGGATCGGACCCTGAACGGCCGATCACCGTTCGACGAGGCGACGCTGCTCGACGAACACCCGAGTGATCCGGTGCGGGATCGGGGTAAAGACGCCACTCAACGAACACCCGAGTGATCCGGTGCGGGATCGGGTAAAAAGGGAGACGTGATCGAATGTGCGGTCCGCTGGTCCCCGCCCCTGCCCGCCGAACCCCGGTTCCTGGCCCTGCTCGACGAGCTGGAGCAGGGCCGGTACGGAAACTACCGCCAGGACATCGACAAACGCCGGTTCCTGACCGGCAGGGTCCTGGCCAAGACGGTCGCCGCCGAGCGGCTCGGCATGGCCGTCGAGGACGTGAGCTTCGACGCGACCTGTGACGACTGCGGCAAACCGCACGGACGGCCCCGGATCCCCGGCGCACCGCTGATGCTGTCGATCTCGCATTCCGGCGACCTCATCGGCGTCGCGGCCACCGCGGGGACGCCGGTCGGCCTCGACGTCGAGACGGCCACCAGGCGGGCCGAGGACTCGCTCATGGAGTACGCGCTGACCCCCACGGAGCTGGCCGCGATCTCCGGGCTGTCCGATGACGAGCGCACGACGGCGTTCTTCACCTACTGGACGCGCAAGGAAGCCGTCATGAAGGCCACCGGGAAGGGCCTCAAGATCCCGCTGCAGAGCATCACGTTCTCCGGCCACGGCGAGCAGGCGCGGCTGGTGCGGTCGAGCCACCAGGCCCTCGACCCGGACCGGACCCGCCTCGCGGACCTGAAGGCGGCCGAGGGCTACCGGGCCGCCGTCGCGCTGCTGACGTCCGACGACATCTCGGTCACCGAAGACTTCACGCCCCTCTGACTCCACGCGTTTCGTCCTCTGAATGCGGTAGTTGCACGCGCAAGGACCGCATTCAGAGGATTCCCTACCCTGAGAGTAGGGAAGGAGGCCTTCACGGACCTTTGATGGCGCCGTAGCGCTCCAGCGCGACCTGACGTTCGTGGGCGTGGTCGACCATGGGCGCTGGGTAATCGGGCACGCCGGCGGGTTTGTGCACGGCTTTGCCTTGCACGGAACGGAGTTCGGGCACGTAGCGGCGGACGTAGTCGCCGGCGGGGTCGAACTTCTCCCCCTGCGTGGTCGGGTTGAAGATCCGGAAGTACGGCGCCGCGTCGGTGCCGCTGCCCGCGACCCACTGCCAGTTCAGCTGGTTCGACGCGAGATCGCCGTCGACCAGATGCTTCATGAAATACCGCGCGCCGAGCCACCACGGCAGATGCAGGTCCTTGACCAGGAAACTCGCGACGATCATCCGGACGCGATTGTGCATCCAGCCCTCGGCGAGCAGCTGCCGCATCCCCGCGTCGACGATGGGGAACCCGGTGCGTCCCTCGCACCACCGCTGGAAAGCCTGGTCGTCGCTCTCGTGTTCCATGGCGTCGAACCGGGAATCGTAGTTCTTCCGCGCGGTTTCGGGACGGTGCCACAGGACGTCGGCGTGGAACTCACGCCAGGCGAACTCACCGCGCAGCGCCTTGGCGCCGGATCCCTCGTTCCCGGCGAGATCGGCCAGCAGGGTGCGCGGGTGGACGCACCCCCAGCGCAGATACGGCGAAAGCCTTGTCGTGCCGGGCCGATCCGGCCGGTCGCGATCTTCGTCGTAGGTTTCGAGGCCGTCGTCCAGGAACTCGTGCCAGCGTTCGAGCGCCGCCCGCTCACCGGGCTCCGGCAGCTCCATCCCCTTGAGCGACGGGGACTTCGGGAGCTTGACGGAGCGCGGCGGTTCCACCCAGTCCACTATGGACTTGCCGGTGTCCGCGGGCCGTGGCCAGCCGTGGCGCACCCACGCGCGGTAGAACGGGGTGAACACGCGATAGGGATCGCCGTCGGGTTTGGTGATGCGACCCGGCGTGATCGCGTACGAGGAACCCGTCTCGACCCAGTCGATGTCGTGCTCCGCCAACGCCTTCTTGACCTCGTCGTCGCGGCGGCGGCCATACGGGCCGGTGTCCGCGCTGACGTGCACCGCCGCCGCGCCGATCTCGCGCGCGGCCTTGACGACCTGCTCGGCCGGGTCGCCCTTGACGAGCATCAGCCGTCCGCCGAGCTGATCGTCCAGCTCCTTCAGGCAGCCGTGCAGGAACGCGACGCGCGGGGCGCCGGAGGGCTTGAGGAGCGCGTCGTCGAGGACGTACAGGGCTAGGACGTGCTTGCTGTGTTTCGAGGCTTCCAGCAGGGCGGCGTGGTCTCCGAGCCGGAGGTCGCGGCGGAACCACAGCACTACCGGGGCTTCTCTGGTCACCCCGGACACCCTAAGGCCGCTCCCGTGACCCCGCACGCCCGTTGTGCAGCTGGAGTTTCCGCAGCGTCGACTGGACGTGGTTCTCCACCGTCCGATGCGACAGCACGAGCTTCTCGGCGATCTGCCGCGCCGTCATCCCCTTCGCGACCAGGCGCAGGACGTCGGTCTCGCGTTCCGTCAGCCNTGGTAAGGACGGTTCTAACCGTCCTTACCACTCACGAGTCCTGAAACCCGCAAAGTGATGTTCAACCGCCCCACCAGCCCCAGCGCCGGATCAGCGGTCCCCGGCAAGATCCGAGGCACCCCGTGGAAGGCCAGCCGCGACTCCCCGCCGAACACGAACAGATCCCCCGACCGCAGATCCACGTCCGTATACGGCCGCCCACGGTCGACCGTGTTCCCGAACCGGAAGACACAAGCGTCCCCGAGGCTCAGCGAAACGACGGGCTCCAACGACGCCTCGTCCTTGTCCTGGTGCAGGCCCATCTTCGCGGCGGAGTCGTAGAAGTTCACCAGCGCGATGTCCGGCTCGTACGACGACGGACCATAAGCGGACGAAACGGCCCGCCGCCCGAAATCGCCCAGCCACGAAGGAAACGGCAGCACCGGGGAGCCGTCCGCGGTCACCTTCGAATACCGGTACGGGTGCCAGTGCCAGCCGAGGCAGACCGTCCGCACCGACATGACGCCGCCGTTCGGCAGCCGTGTCCGGCGGTAGCCACGCCAGCCCCGGCACGCTTCGACCAGGCGGCGTTGCTCGTCTAGGTCGAGCCAGTCGGGAACATGCACCGCACCGGGCGCGACTTCGGTACGCGGGCGAGGGATCAGCGCGTCCACACGTCGAGTTTGCCAGGGCGCGCGCCGACGATCCGGTGGCCCCGCACCGAGACACCCGCCGCGACGAACCAGCGCAGCACGGATCGGCCGAACCGCGGCCGGGACGGAGCATCCTCGACTGTCACGGCCAAGGAAGCTGCCACAACGGGCCGGGAGAAGCCACCTTTCGGACTACTCCGATCGGCCGGTTGAGCGCAGTGCGTTCACCCGGTCACCGTGCGAATTCGACCACCGTCACCCCGGCCCGCGCGGCCACCGGGTCGTTCATCTCCGCCAGCACGGCGGGGACGTCGTCGAGGCCGACCCGGTTGCCGATCATGCCCTCGAGGTCGATCCCGGCCGTCTCCACCACCCGCAGCATCTCGGGGTACTCGTGCGCCTGCAGCCCGTGGATGCCGACGATCTCCAGCTCCCCGCCGATCACCCGGTGCATCGGGATCGGCGCGACGCCCTGCGCGGGCGGCATCAGCCCTGCCTGAACGTGCCGTCCCCGCTTCCGGAGGCTGCCGATCGAGGCGGCACAGGTGGTCGGCGAACCGAGACAGTCGAGGGAGACGTGCGCGCCGCCGCCGGTCAGGTCGCGGACGTGCGCGGCGACGGCTTCATGGCCTTCGAACGCGGACGGATCGACCGTAGAAGCCCCCATCCGCGTCGCCAGCGCCCTGGCCTGCGGAGACGGGTCGACGGCGACGACCGACGCACCGGCCGCGACGGCCAGCAGGATCGCCGAGACGCCGACCCCGCCGCAGCCGTAGACCGCGACCCGCTGACCCGGCCGGACCCCGCCCTGGCGCAGCACGGCCCGGAACGCCGTCCCGAACCGGCAGCCCAGCGCCGCCGCTTCTGCGCACGTCAGCGAGTCGGGCAGTGCCACGAGGTTGACCTCGGCGTTTTCGATGGCGACGTACTCGGCGAACGAGCCCCAGTGGGTCGCGCCCGGCTGGAACTCGCGGTCGCAGATCTGCTGGTCACCGGCCGCGCACTGGACGCAGGTGCCACAGGCGCAGACGAACGGCACCGTCACCCGGTCGCCCTCCGACCAGCCGCGTACACCCTCGCCGAGCGACGCGATCCGGCCGGCGAGTTCGTGCCCGGCGACGTGCGGCAGCTTCACCGACGTGTCGTGCCCCTGCCAGGAGTGCCAGTCGCTGCGGCACACCCCGGTCGCCTCGACGGCGATCACCACCCCGCCCGGCGGCGCGACCGGATCCGGCACCTCGCGTACCTCGGGCAGCACCCCGAACTCGTCGAAGACGACCGCCCGCACCCGCACTCCCTACGTGTCCCGGCCTCGCTGCATCACGATGCCCTCGCCGGGCACCGTACACCGGGCCGCCCGCCCTCGCGGCGGCCCCAGAAGCCGTGACAGGGACTCCGGCGGCACCCCGAGGACCTCCTCGAGATGCTTGAGCACCAGCAGGGATTCCGGCCGTTCCGGACGACAGCGGCCGGACTGCCAGTGGCTCAGTGTCGCGAGACTGACCGAGCACCCCCGCCCTCTGAGCCGGTACCGGATCCGATCGAGACCGAGCCCCCGCGCCCTGATCGCCGCCCTGAGGGCGTCCGCGAACGGCCCCGTCTCCAGCAGCCGCCTGAGTTCACGTCCTTCCGCCACCCCCCGGTCGATGGTGTGTGTCCGCTGACCGGTCATCTTCATCGCCTTCGCACGCTCGCTAGCCACCCGGAATAGCGCAGCCTAGGCGCGGGATCACATGATCGGAAGGGTCTTGGATCACCTATCGGCGCGGCAGGCGGGTGACGTAATTATGCAGAGACGTAGGGAAAATTCCCTACATGCGCCCCGCCGATACGCGTCCACAGTGGACACGGGGCTCAGCGCAGCGCGACCGACAGCGCCTGCGCGATCTCCTTGCCGATGGCGTGTGTCGCCGCGTCCGGGGGCGAGCCGACCTTGACCACCATCGGGCCGCCGAACGGCTGGCGCTCGACGACCTCGATCCGCTCGCCGAGGCCGATGGAGTGCTCGGTGAGGTAGCGCAGGAGCTCCGGATCGGTGTCCCAGACGCGGACGATCTCGCCGACCGCGCCGGGCGGGAGGTCGTCGAGGATGCGCATCGGCATCTCCTCGACGCTGCCGTCGGGCGCGGGGATGGGGTCGCCGTGCGGGTCGCGCACCGGGTTGCCGAGCTTCGCGGCGATCCGCTCGACGAGCCTGTCCGACACCGCGTGTTCGAGCGCGTCGGCCTCGGCGTGGACCTCGTCCCAGGTGTAGCCGAGTTCGGACACCAGGTAGGTCTCGATCAGCCGGTGGCGGCGGAGCACGGAGCGGGCGAGCAGCCTGCCGTCGGTGGTCAGCTCGATCCCGCGGTACGGGACGTGCGCGACCAGCCCGAGCTGGGACAGCTTGGTGACCATGCCGGACGCCGACGACGGGCTGACCTCCAGCCGTCCGGCCAGCGACGTGTTGGTGACGGCCTCGCCGCGTTCCACCAGCCCGTAGATCACCCGGACGTAGTCCTCCACGGACGACGACCTGCGGCTTGCCCCTTCACCCATGGGTGCGAGTTTACGGCTTGCCGCTCACCTGGCGTGCGGTCGCCAGCGGTACCGGATCCAGCCGGGGACGGGTTCGGCGCCGAGCTGGGCGTAGAACGCCTCGCCCTTCTCGTTGCCCTCCTGCATGTCCCATTCGACCCGGCCGGGCGTCCGCGCGCTCAGCTCGTCGAGCAGCTCCCGCCCGAGGCCGAAGCGGCGGTGTTCCGGGCGCACGAAGAGGTCGTCGAGCCAGATCCCCGGCCGGGCCTCCCAGGTGGAGAAGTTCCAGCTGCAGAAGGCGAAGCCCGCGATCTTGCCCGGTTCACCCGGAGGGGTGGCCAGCAGCACCCAGGCCTTCGGGTCGGGTCCGAAGAGGAACCCGGCCATCTCCTGCCTGTCGAGCTTCAGATCGTGTTTGTCCTCGTAGACCGCGTGCTCCTCGATGAGCGCGCAGATCTCCTCGATGTCGTCCGCGACCGCGTCCCGTACCGGCATGGGTCTCAGCTCCGTTCGTAGACGATGTCGCCGCCGACGGCGGTGGCGACGACGTGGATCGAATCCAAAGTGGACTCGTCGGTCGGGTCGGCCGAAAGGACGGCGAAGTCCGCGAGCTTGCCGACCTCCAGCGTGCCCAGGTCCTTCTCGGCGAAAGCCGCGTACGCGGATCCGTACGTGTACGCGCGCAGGGCTTCGGCCGGCGTGAGCCGCTCATCGGGACCCAGCACGACACCGGACGCGGTCTTCCGCCGCACCATGTCGGCCAGCGCGAGCAGCGGCGCGCCCTCGACTACGGGGCGGTCCGAGCTGGCCGGGAGCACGCAGCCCGCGTCGAGCAGGCTCTTGAGCCGGTAGCACCACGGCTCGCGCTCGGGGCCCAGCGCGGCCCGCATGCCGTCGCCGATCTCGTTGACGAACCGGCCCTGCGGCGACGCGACCAGCCCCAGCGACGCCAGCCGCTTCAGCTCTCCAGGCCGCAGCACCGCGCAGTGCTCGATGCGGTGCCGGTGGTCGGGCCGCGGGTCGGTCTTGAGCGCGGCCTCGTAGGCGTCGAGGACGACGGTGATCGCGCGGTCGCCGATGGCGTGCGTCGCGATCTGCCAGCCCGCCTGGTGCGCGGCGGCGATCGTCCGCGCGATCTCGTCCTCGGGCACCTGGAAGTAGCCGACGTTGTCCGGCTCGCCCGCGAACGGCTCGTGCATCGCGCAGGTCCGGCCGATCAGTGATCCGTCGGCGAACAGCTTCATCGCGCCGATCCGCAGCCATTCGTCGCCGAACCCGGTGCGCATCCCCAGGTCCAAGCCGAAGCCGGCACCCGCGTCGAGGTCGTGCAGCACGCTCGCCGCGACCATCACCGTGCTCCGCACGCGCAACACCCCGCGTTCGCGCGCCAGCTGGTACGCGGCGAGTTCGGCGGGGGTCTCCCCCACGAGACCCCCGCCGATCCCGGCCTCCTGGACACTCGTGATCCCCTCGGCCAGATACCGCTCGCTCGCCCTGTCCAGCCCGCGGACGACCCGCTCCACCGGCGTCGGGTAGGTCAGCGGCCGCAGCATGAGCTGGGCCTGCTCCCGCAGGAGACCGGTCGGCGAACCGTCCTCGTCGCGGACGACGTCGCCGCCCACGGGCACGTTCCCCAGGTCCAGGCGCTCCAGTACCGCGGAGTTGACCACGGTCATATGCCCGGAAGTGTGCTTGAGCCGCACGAAGTGGCCAGGGGCGGCGCGATCGAGCCCCTGCCTCGTCGGATGGCCGCCCACGAGCTTGTTCTGGTCGTAACCACTGCCGATGATCCAGCCGCCCGGCGGCGTCTCGGCCGCGCGCCGCGCGACGGCGTCGTACACCTCGTCGACACTGCGGCAATACGAAAGCGCGACGTCGTCGAGGGCCATGCCGAACCAGGCCATGTGGTTGTGCGCGTCGTGGAATCCGGGCACGACCACCGAGCCGCCGAGATCCACGCGACGTTTCGCGGAAAGCGCGGCAGCGTCGTCGCCCGACGCGACAATTCGCCCGTTCAGCACCGCAAGCGATGCGGATTCCTCTGTTCCGGTGAGGAACCGGGCGTTCTCGTAGACCGTGTCGACCCGCATGTATTCGACCCTATCGATCGATCGATCGGTCGTCTAGGCTCGGCGTCATGAGCACCGTGGACTACGCACTCGACGACGGCATCGCCGTGATCTGGCTGAACCGCCCGGAGCGGCTCAACGCGGTGGTCGCCGAACTGGTCGACGACCTGCTGGAGGCGCTCGACGCGGCCGCGCGTTCGGACGCACGCGCCGTCGTGCTGGCCGGGCGGGGACGCGCGTTCTGCGCCGGTCACGACCTCAAGGAGCCCACCCCGTCCGGGGACACAGCTGATTCCAGGGCGCGCCTCGACCGGCTACAGGACGTGACGCGCCGTCTTCGCGGGCTGCGCCAGCCCGTCATCGCCGCGGTCCACGGCTACGCGATCGGCGCGGGCGCCGAGTTCGCGATGGGCTGCGACCTGATCCTCGCCGCCGAAGACGCGGTGTTCGCCTTCCCCGAGGTCTCCTTGGGCCTGAGCGTCACGGGCGCGGCCTCGCGGTTGCTGCCGCTGCTGGTCGGCCCGCTGAAGGCCAAGGAACTCCTGCTGCTGGGTGAGCGCGTGAGCGGCGCCGAAGCGGCCGAACTCGGCCTGGTCAACGCCGCACTGCCCGTCGACGATCTGATGGACACCGCCCTCGCCTGGGCGGCCAAGATCGCCGCGCATCCGGCGGCCGCGGCCACGATGGCCAAACGCGCCCTCGATTCCGGCATCGACAGCTCCCTCGACGCGGCCCTCGAACTCGAAGTCAGCCACGCGCTGATCACCGAGCACTCCGCCGAGGTCGCCGCCTCGGCCGAAGCTTTCCGGAGCCGGGCATGACCTCGTTCGCCGGAATCGACACCCTCCTCGGACTGACCACCAGGGCCGCCGCGCTCTGGCCGGACAAGACGGCGTGGATCTTCGACTCCACCGGGGAGAGCTTCACGTTCGCCGACGTCGACGCGCGCAGCACCGAGTTCGCCCGCGCGCTGCTGGAACTCGGCGTGGAACCGGGTGACCGGGTCGCGGTGATGCTGCGCAACCAGCCCGAGTTCCCGTTGCTGTGGCTGGCCTTGGCCAAGATCGGCGGGGTACTCGTCCCGGTCAACACCGGGTACCGCGAGTTCGACGGCGCCCACGTGCTGCGCCACTCGGGCGCCAGGTTCGCCGTGGCCGCCGAGGAATTCCTGGAGCTGCTGAACAAGATCGCGCCGGAGACCTCGCTGGAACGCGTGCTCACACCCGGCGAACTCACCGGTTCCGGTGCCGCACCGGCCTTCACGAGCGAAGCCGAACTGCCGGTCAACATCCAGTACACCTCGGGAACCACGGGCGCGCCCAAGGGCTGCGTACTGCCGAACCGGTATTGGACGACACTCGCGATCGGCCTGGTCACGGACTACCCGTCGGTCGGCACGGACGACGTCATCCTGACCGCGCAACCGTTCCACTACATCGATCCACAGTGGAACGTCGCGCTGGGGCTCGCGGGCGGCGCGACCCTGGTGGTGCTCGACCGCTTCCACCCGTCGACGTTCTGGGACAAGATCCGCGAACACGGCGTCACCTGGTTCTACTGCCTCGGCCTGATGCCCACCCTCCTGCTGCGGCAGCCGGAAAGCGAGCTGGACAAGGCACACCAGGTGCGCGCGATCTGCGCTTCGGCCATCCCGCGCGACCTGCACGCCGCGCTCGAAGCACGCTGGGGCGCGCCGTGGTACGAGGCCTTCGGCATGACCGAGACCGGCGGCGACATCCGGATGTACCCGGCGGATCACGAGGAGACCGTCGGCACCGGCTGCCTCGGCAGGCCGACGCCCGCCCGCGAGGTGATGATCGCCGGCGAGGACGGGAAACCGCTGCCGCGCGGGGAGACCGGTGAGCTGCTGATCCGCGGGGTCGGCCTGATGCACGGCTACCACGACGATCCCGAAGCGACCAGGCGCGCCTTCGACGGCGGCTGGTTCCACACCGGCGACCTGGCCACAATGGACGCCGAAGGCCGCGTGTACTACGTGGGCCGCACCAAGGACATGATCCGCCGCAGCGGCGAGAACATCTCCGCGGACGAGGTCGAACGGGCGCTACAGCTGCATCCCGCGGTCAAGCTCGCCGCCGTCATCGCGGTGCCGGACGACATCCGCGGCGAGGAGGTCAAGGCGTACATCGTCCTCGACGAGAACGAGCGGCACCGGTGCGAGCCTGCCGAGCTGGCGGAGTTCTGTTCGACGAAACTGGCCTACTTCAAGGTTCCCCGGTTCTGGGCCATCGCGGCGGAGCTGCCGATGACGCCGTCCGAGCGGGTCGCGAAGGGCGAGCTGAAGAAGGCGGGCGACCTCCGCGCCGGTTCGTGGGACAGGACCACCGGGACATGGTTGTGAGCACCCGGGAGAGAGTCCGGCAGGCGGCGGTGAAACTGTTCGCCGCCAAGGGGTTCCACGGCACCGGCATCCGGGATCTGGCGCAGGAGGCGGAGCTGTCGTCCGCCAGCCTGTACCACTACATGGGCACCAAAGAGGATCTGCTGGTCGCCATCATGAACGAGTCGCTGCGGCGCCTGCTCGACGCGGCCGAGCGGGCGACCGCCGGACTCACCGATCCCGTGTCGCGGCTCGGCTCCCTGGTGGCGCTGCACGTGCTCGCGCACGCCATCCAGCCGGATGACACCCGCGTGGTGGACAACGAGGTCCACGCGCTCACCCCGGGTGCCAGGGCCGAAGTGGTGGGGCTGCGCGACGCCTACGAAAGACTGTGGGCGGACGCCATCGAGGACGGTGTCGCGGCGGGCGTCTTCCAAACCGACCAGCCTTCGGTGACCCGGCTCGCACTGGTGGAGATGTGCAGCGGGGTCGCGCGCTGGTATTCGCCGTCGGGGCCGCTCACCCTGGATCAGCTGGCCGCGCATTACGCGGAGCTGGCGCTGCGGGCGCTCGCCTGCGAAGGCCGGCTGGACGTCACGGCGTTGCAAAACTGCCGTGAAGTGGTCTCGGGAGTGTGGCGAGTGCCCGTTTAGCGGCGACTCATACCCCCTACGCCTTGCTCAGACGGCTTCTCTGGGGGACGCTCGAAGGGTGACTGAGCAAACGATCCAACTCGAACTGGACGACTCGGGTCTCTCGCCGGCGTTGCCGGCGCCTTCGAACCCCCGTGATCAGGTGCAGGACGTCCCCTACCGCCCGGTGGGCTTCCGCGACGACGACCTGCCCACGGCGCTCGAACGGTGCGCGACATGGCTACGCCAGGCTCAGGAGTGGCTCGGGGAACCGGTCGATGTGCTGGCCGTCCATCTCGACTACGACGACCGCAAGGGTTCGCCGTACTACGACGTGAAACTTCTCTGCAACGAAGAGGACCTGGCCGGGGTCCCGATCGCGATGCGGAACCAGAAGGACGAGGACTAGAGAGACCCACGCGAAGAAGGGGCCGGTTGCGCGAGGTCGTCGGCGTCCTGCTCGACAACGCGCTGCGCCACGGCGCGGGAACGGTCACGCTCGCCGCGCGGCGCGGCGACACGGAAGGCACCGTCGTCATCGAGGTCGCCGACACCGGATCGGGGGTGCCCGACGAGCTCGCGCCGCACATCTTCGAACGTGGCTTCTCCGGCGGCGGGTCGACCGGCGTCGGGCTCGCGCTCGCTCGCGCGCTCATCGAGGCAGACGGTGGACGGCTGGAGCTGTCGAGCAAGCAGCCCGCGGTGTTCAGCCTCTTCCTGAAGGTGCCCCGGCCGGGCGATGTGGCTGAGGTGCGCTGGCCGGCCGAGCGGGTTCCTCGCTAAGACCTCCCCAAGGTTCTCCCGATCGGGCAAGGCCACGGAAGCGCGCGGACCTACCGTCGGGGGGTGCGTGCGACGGCGTTCCGGTACCACCCGCCGGTGAGTCCGGTGGCCGNCGTCCTCTGAATGCGGTAGTTGCACGCGCAAGGACCGCATTCAGAGGACGAAACGCGTCAGATCTCCAGCCCCATGGCGGCCAGCAGGGTGCGGAACTTCGCCGAGGTCTCGTCGAGCTCGGTCCGGGGGTCGGAGGCGGGCACGATGCCGCCGCCGGCGTACAGCCGCATGGAGGTGTCGGCGATTTCCGCGCACCGGATCCCGACGGCCCATTCGCCGTCCCCCGCCGCGTCGACCCAGCCGACGGCACCCGCGTAGTACTCGCGATCGAACGGTTCCAGCTCCTGGACCAGTGAGCGCGCGGCCCCGGTCGGCGTGCCGCAGACCGCGGGGGTCGGATGCAGCGCGGCGGCGAGGTCCAGCGCGGTGACGTCCTCGTCGATCAGCTCGCCGGTGACGGTGGTCGAGAGGTGCCAGATCGCCGGGGTGGAGACGAGTTCCGGGCCGCGGACGTCGAGGGTGCGGCAGAACGGCCGCAGCGTCTCGACGACGGACTCCACCACGACGGCGTGTTCGACGTGGTCCTTTTCGGACGCCAGCAGCGCCTCACCGTTCGCCTTGTCGATCACCGGATCCGCGGACCGGGGCATCGACCCGGCATGCGGCCGGGACACCACGGCGCCGCCGGTGCGGGAGAGCAGGAGTTCGGGAGTGGCGCCGACCAGCGTGCGGCCGCCGGGCAGCTGCGCGGCGTAGGTGGTGTGCCGGGGGTTCCCGTTCGCCAGGTTCCGGACGACCTCGGCGACCGGGACGGCCTCCTCGAAGTCGAGGTCGAGCGCTCGGGCGAGGACGACTTTGCGCAGGTCACGTGCGCTCAGCGCGGAGACGGCCGCGCGGACGGCGGCCAGATGCGCCTCGGGTTCGGGCACGGGAGCGACCTTGACCGGCCGGGGAAGCGCGGTGCGCGGCGGGACGGTCGCGTGGTCGGAAGACGCGCGATGGATCGCACGGGGCAAGACCAGATGCCCCGGCATCGAGGTGGTGTCGAACGGCAGCACACCGACCGCGATCGACGCGCCCGAGTCGGTGAACAGCCCGGGGAGCACCCCGGACAGCCGCGACGGCTCGGTCTCGGTCGCGGTGGCCACGGCCCCGCTCGCGAGGAGCGCGTGCCGTGCCGTGGCCAGGAGGAAGTCGCCCCGCTGGTAGCGGGCGGCCAGGTCTGCCGGGGTCGCCGGTGCGGTACTGGTCGTCACCCCACCAGCGTCCCAGGCTCCGGCTGAGACCAGGGGAAAGTGTTGCCCGGGCAACAGCCTCTCAGGCAACACCTTCCCCCGGACAGCCCGTGACCTGGGCGGAAGCGTTACTTCAGCGCCTCGAGAAGGGCCTCGCGCTGCCGCTCGCCCAGGCCGGCGGCACGCCGGTCCGGGTCGATCCCGGCCTGCTCCAGCAGGGCGGCGACCTTGACCGCGCCCAGGCCGGGCACGGCCTTCAGCAGCTGCGTGACCTTCGTCTTGCCGATGGTCTTGTTCTCCTTGGCCTGCTTGAGCACCTTGTCGATGCTCTCCTTGCCGGACTTGATCGACGCAAGCAGCTCGGAGCGCGCTTTGCGAGCCTCAGCCGCCTTGGCGAGGGCATCGGCGCGCTGCTCCGGAGTCAACGTGGGCAGAGCCAACGTAGTAGTCCTTTCATCTCAGGTCTCCGCTTTCGCGGCCGACGGCCTTTAAACCATGCTTGCAAGAGCAAGCGCTGGCCAGCCGTCTCTGTACCACGGCTCCAGTAAACGCCACCCGTTCCTCGGCCGTGAAACCGACACGCACTTATTACCCCTCGACCACGCCGCGGGCAACCCGCCCCAGCCTGCGGAAACACGCCGTTCGAGCGGCGATTCGCCCGCGTTCATCACCCTTATGAGCGATGTCATCACTTCGCGCAGTCGGCCATTTTTCGTTTCATGGCACGAAAAATACGAATTATTGATGATCTTGGCCCGAACCGGCGAACACCCGTTAGCGCGACACTGTGACCGAACGGTTGCCTGCGATGTTACTGACCGGTTCACCCCTCCCGGATTAGAGTCGGCGCAACCCCAGTTCACCGGAGAACGAGCACCACGGGAGTACGCGATGTTGAGCACGATGCAGGACGGGCAGCTGTCACTGGGCAGGCTGCTCCGCCACGGCACCACGGTGCACTCCGAGAGCGAAGTCATCACCTGGACCGGTTCAGAGGCCCGCCGCGAGACCTATGGCGAGCTCGGCAAACACGCCGCGAAGCTCGCGAACGCGCTCCGGAGCCTCGGCGTCACCGGCGACCAGCGCGTCGGCACCTTCATGTGGAACAACGCGGAGCACATGGCCGCCTATCTGGCCATCCCGGCCATGGGCGCGGTGCTGCACACGCTGAACATCCGGCTGTTCCCGGAACAGCTCGTCTTCGTCGCCAACCACGCCGAAGACCACGTCGTCATCGTCGACGGCACACTGGTCCCGCTGCTGGCCAAGCAGCTGCCCGAGCTGAAGACCGTGCGTCACGTCATCGTGGCCAACGGCGACGCCTCCACCCTCCAGGCGCCGGACGGCGTCCAGGTGCACTCCTACGCCGAGTTGCTGGCCGGCCAGCCGGACACCTTCGACTGGCCCGAGGTGGACGAGCGGTCGGCCGCCGCGATGTGTTACACATCGGGCACCACGGGTGACCCGAAGGGCGTCGCGTACTCCCACCGGTCGATCTGGCTGCACTCCATGCAGGTCACGATGTCCGACAGCATGCGGCTGGCCCAGCACGACAAGGCCCTCGCGATCGTCCCGATGTTCCACGCGATGGCGTGGGGCATGCCGTACGCGGCGATGATGGTCGGCGCCTCGCTGCTCATGCCGGATCGCTTCCTCCAGCCCGCGCCCATCGCCCAGATGCTCGAGGCCGAGAAACCGACCTTCGCCGGCGCCGTCCCGACGATCTGGCAGGGCCTGCTCTCCCACCTCGACGCGAACCCGCAGGACATCTCGCATCTGCGCGAGGTCGTCGTCGGCGGATCGGCGGCACCGCCGTCGCTGATGCACGCGTTCGAGGACCGCTACGGCGTGCCGATCCTGCACGCCTGGGGCATGACCGAGACGTCGCCGCTGGGCAGCGTGGCGCGTCCGCCCGCCGCCGCGACCGGCGAGAAGGCGTGGGACTACCGCTACACCCAGGGCCGGTTCCCGGCGTCCGTCAGCGCCAGGCTGATCGGCGACAACGGCGAGGAACTGCCGTGGGACAACGAAAGCGTCGGCGAGCTCGAAGTGCAGGGCCCGTGGATCGCGGCGTCGTACTACAGCGGCACGAGCGGTGAAGAGCCCGACCCGGAGAAGTTCCACGACGGCTGGCTGCGCACCGGAGACGTCGGCAAGATCAGCCCGGACGGCTATCTCACGCTGACCGACCGCGCGAAGGACGTCATCAAGTCCGGCGGCGAGTGGATCTCCTCGGTGGATCTGGAGAACCAGGTGATGGCGCATCCCGCGGTGGCCGAGGCGGCCGTGGTCGGCATCCCCGACGAGAAGTGGGACGAGCGCCCGCTGGTCGCCGTCGTGCTCAAGGAGGGCCAGAGCGCCACGGCCGAGGAACTGCGCGAGTTCTTGTCCGACAAGGTCGCGAAGTGGCAGCTCCCGGAGAATTGGACCTTTGTGGACGAAGTCCCGAAGACCAGTGTCGGCAAGTTCGACAAGAAGCGGCTGCGGGCGTTCCACTCCGAAGGCAAACTCGACGTCAGTCAGCTCTAACGGGTTAATCTCCCGCGCGCCTGCCCTTCCGTGAAGGCCATCTTGAGGGACGCTGGTCCCTGAAGATGGCCTTCACTGCGTTCGGCGAAGGGTTTTGTTGGTGCGTAAGGCAAACAGGCGAACGTTCCTGGCGCTCGCGGGGACGACCGTGCTCTCCGCCTGCGGATCCAACACCGTCCAAACGGGAAACCCGCCGCCGTCGACGGCCTACTCCGCCGGCGTGACCAGGCCGAAACCGAAACCGGTGGACCTCGCGCAGTGGTACCACCCGTATCCCGAGGCCGGCGTCCAGGAGGCCGTCACGCGCTACGCGGCCGCGTACCAGAAGTCCAAGGTCGCGGTGCAGTGGAATCCCGACGACTACGAGACGAAACTGAACGCCGCGCTGCAGGCGGGCCCGGTCCCCGACATCTTCGAAGGCCAGGTCACCGTCGACCGCGTCCGGCAGAACCTCCTCGTCCCGCTGGACGACGTGATCGGGCCCGTGCGCGGGGATTTCAACCCCTCGGTGCTGGCGGCGCAGACGGTCGACGGCAAGGTCTACGGGATCCCACAGGCACTCGACACCCAGGTCCTCTTCTACCGCAAGAGTTTCCTGCAGGAGGCCGGGGTCCAGCCGCCGCAGACGCTGGACGAACTCGTCGACGCGGCGAAGAAACTGTCCAAGGACGGCGTCAAAGGCCTGTTCGCCGGCAACGACGCGGGCGCGGCGGCGTTGGCCGGGCCGCTGCTGTGGTCGGCCGGGCTCGACTACGTCAAGGACGGGAAATCCGTCGGCTTCGACGATCCGCGTGCCGCCACGGTGTTCGCGAAACTCCACGAGCTCAACGGTTCGCTGCTGCTGGGCGCTTCGACGGACTGGGCGGATCCGCTCCCGTTCATCGACGGGCTCACGGCCATGCAGTGGACCTGGCTGTGGAACCTGCCGAAGATCCAGGACACGGTGAAGGACGACTTCGGTGTCCTGGCCTTCCCTCGGCTCGACCCGGCGGGCGCGCCGTCCGTCCCGGTCAGCGGGTTGAGCGCGATGGTGCATTCCAAGAGCCTGAACCCCAACGCCGCCAAGGACTTCGTCAAATGGCTGTGGCTGGAGCGCACCGACTTCCAGCAGGAGTTCGCCACCAGGTTCGGGTTCCATCTGCCCGCACGGCTGAGTGTGCTCGGCAAGGTCGCCGCGGCGGCCGACGCCGCGAAGCTGGTCAAGGAGAACGGCCGTGCCGCCGGTCCACTGTGGACGCCGGTGGCGAACACCGCGCTCGTCGACGCGCTGGGCCGGATCGCCCGCGACGGCGCCGACCCGGTCGCCGAGACCAAGGCCGCCGTCGAGGCCGTCAAAGCCGAACTGGGTCGCCTGTCCGCGTGAGCCGCCGCGAACGCACGTAAGCGACGATCAGCACGATCGACAGGATCACCGCGCCGCCATCGGTGATCAGGGACGGGAGCACACCCGGCCAGCCGTGTTCGGCGATCGCCGCCCGGTGCACTTCGAACGGCACGACGTACACGCCGAACGCCTGTGCGACGTTGACCGCGAGCACCGGCCAGAACAGCCACCGCCGGCGGAACCACACCAGCAGGCCGAGCGCGTTTCCGGCGATGAAGACGTTGCCCACCAGCCTCAACGCGCCGAGATACGCGGGCGCGCCGGCGGTGTCCACCCCCTTGAGCCGCATGCTCGCCTCGATCAGGTCCAGATCGATGATCACGTAGTTCTGCAGCGTCGTCCCGACGATGAAAACGATCGAGCACAGCATCGTGACCAGGCGGATCTTCGCTGTCCAGAGCATCACTTCCCCCATTATCTATCAGTGATAGAGATAAATCTATCACTGATAGAGTCCTCGAGTGGCTCGCAAAGGCTCGCTCGACCTCGCCAAGATCACCGAGGCCGCCGTCGAACTGCTCGACGAGGCAGGCCTCGCGGAACTGAGCACCCGCCGGCTGGCGGCGAAGCTCGGCGTCAGCTCGCCGACGCTGTACTGGCACGTGAAGGACAAGGCCGAACTGCTGGACCTCGTCGCCGAGGCGATCTGCGCCGACGCCTTCGAGATCGACGGCGACCTGCCGTGGCGTGAACAGCTCGCGAGCGGGCTTCGCCAGTTCCGCACCCTGCTGCTGCGTCACCGGGACGCGGCCGCGCTGCTGCGCGAGCGGCCACCTACCGGGCCACACCGGCTTGGCCATATCGAGACGACCGCGCGGATCCTGCTGGAGGCGGGGTTTTCCGAAGAGGACACCGCCGGGATTTCGCGGCTGCTGACGGCACACGTACTCGCGTCGGTCGAAACGCTCCCCGCGCGGAAGCCGGACGAAGGATTTCTCGCACGGTTTGAGGCCTATCCACATGTGGGCAGGCTGGGCCCGGCTTTCGCGGCGCAGAGCGGCGAAGAGTTGTTCGAGCTGGGTGTCGAGGTGATCCTCGACGGGCTCGCGGCCCGGCTCTAGTCGCCACACGGGGCGATGGGGACTTTCCTCGCGTCAGATGCGGCGGTGGGCCCCTTCACCTCTCGCCTACCCAAGGAGTCACCCCGGGACGTCCGACTGTGTGGATTTTGGGGCGTTAGATGACCCGAAATCCACACAGTCCCGCGTGACCGGTCCGGCCACGACAGACGTCCGAGGGGCTGTGTGGAAATAGGGACATCGAACGTCCCTATTTCCACACACCTCTTACTCTCGGTAACACTTCAGGCGATGGCTCACGGCGGGCTCTAGTCCCCTGAGACACCCCAGATCGCCAGCTCGACGGCGACGTCGTTCTCGTACAGCAGCGCACAGTTCGCGCTCCAGCGCGGGCGGCGCTCGTACGGCAGCCGTCCCGCCTTGTCGAGTTCGTCGAAGTCGGCGACGGACGGCTCCTCGGTACCGAAGGCCGCCACGAGTTCGGCGTCGGTCAGGGGCCGGATCGTGCCGAAGTCGTCCTCACCCGTGGCGCTGATGAACTCGTGGACGTCCAGCACGGAATGGGTCCCGGACTCCTGGACGCTCTCCACCTCGTACAGCTCGTCGATCGAGTCCGGGCGGCCGAGTTCGTCCTCCTCCCAGAGGTAGTCGCCCTCCTCGAAGACGCGTGCCTTCATCGCGTCCAGCGCCGCTTCCGGATCGCCGTCGAACCGGCCGCGGACGGACCAAGCCGAAGCACCCACCTGGCCACCTCCCACGCTCGTCAAGCGGCCAGCGTAACCAGCCCGCTTGGCTTCTTTGGTATTCCGCCAAACGTGACAAATTTTCGCATTACCCTTTTCTGACGTTCACCTCACGGCTAACGTCTTCCGGCATCGTCCTTCCGCGACATCCATCCGCGACGACTGGGGGCACCGCCATGTCCGTCATCTCGAGGCGCACCTTCACCGCGGCCGGCGCCGCCGGCGTCGGCCTGCTGCTGTGCACTCCCACCGCCAACGCGCTCGACCGGGCACTGGCGCGCACCACGACCCGCGCGGTGCGCACCGCGGGCACCACGCTCGAAGCCGCGGCGGCCCCGCGGACCAGCGGACCGGGCTACACGCGGCTGACCGCGGGCCCCGGCTGGCCGCTCGTGGTCCGCGGCGACCTGGCCGCGCCGAAGTCCGGTCGCGACGATCGCCGCCGCGCGATGGCCTCCTTCGCGCAGTTCACCGACCTGCACTTCACGGACGCCGAAAGCCCGGCACGGTTCGAGTACCTTCACCCGTTCGTCGGCTCGGCGCACCGGCCGCAGGAAACCCTCGGCCCCGTCGCGACGACAGCGCTGGTCGAGCGGGTGAACAGCCTGAAGGCGGGCCCGTTCACCGGACGGCCGATCGACTTCATGGTCACCACCGGTGACAACACCGACAACCACGAACTCATCGAGCTCGAATGGTTCCTCAAGGTGCTCAACGGCGGCACCGTGAACCCGACCTCGGGCGACCCGAACGCGCACGAAGGCGTCCAGACGTCCGGGTCCTCGCATTACTGGAACCCCGGCAAGACGCTGGACGACGCGTACACGAAGAAGGGGTTCCCGCAACTGCCCGGCCTGCTCGGCGCGGCCTCGAACACCTTCACCTCGCCCGGCCTCGACGTCCCGTGGTTCTGCACCTTCGGCAACCACGACGACAGCATCGTCGGCACCGTGCCGGACTTTCCGGGAATGGACGCCTGGTACACCGGCCGCTTCAAGGTGATCGGCAAGGACGAGACGACGTCGCGAAAGCTCGCCAAGGCGATCGGGTCCGGCTCCGGCGTCCCGGTCACGGAGCTGTTCGGCGGCTCGGGCACCATCCGCGAGATCACCCCGGACGAGCGACGGCGGCCCTTCAGCACCGCGGAGTTCGTGCGGCACCACCTCGACTCCGACAACACCGGACCCGGCCCGGTCGGCCACGGGTTCAGCGAGAACAACGCCGACGGGCGGAACGTGTACTACACCTTCCGCATCGCGCCGGGGATCACCGGCATCAGCCTCGACACCACGACGATGGCCGGGCTGGCCGACGGATCGATCGGGCTCGGGCAGTTCACCTGGGTGGAGAACACGCTCAAGCGCAACAGCTCGACGTACTACGACTTCTTCGGGCGCAAGGTCACGCAGAACGTGACGGACGAGCTGTTCATCCTGTTCAGCCACCACACCAGCGACACCATGGGCAACGTGCTGCCGGACGCGCGCCACCCGCTGGAGCTCCGGCTCAACGGCGACACGTTCGTCTCGCTGCTGCACCGGTTCCCGAACGTGCTGGCGTGGGTCAACGGGCACACGCACCACAACAAGATCACCCCGCACGCCGGCAAAACCGCGAAGCAGGGCTTCTGGGAGATCAACACCGCTTCGCACATCGACTTCCCGCAGCACGCGCGGATCATCGAGGTCGCCGACAACGCCGACGGCACATTGTCGCTGTTCACGACCCTGATCGAGGCGGAGGCCCCGTACGAGGCTTCGTACTCGGACACCTCGACGCAAGCGCTTGCGTCGCTGTACCGGGAGTTCTCGTACAACGACATCCACGCCTCGCTTTCCGCCGTCGGTACCGCCCAAGACCAGAACACCGAACTCCTCCTGCCGCACCCGCTCGCCTGAGTTCCGCCTTCGATCACGCGAGTTACGCCTTCGATCACGCGAGCACGTGCTTGGAGGCGGAACTCGTGCGATCGGGGGTAACTGTTTACATACCTCGCGCGACCGACGAAAATCCCTTCCCTACTGGGTGGACACGAGGGACGGAGCGGGGATGCGCATACGAGGGCTGGTCACGCTGCTGACGATCGCGACGATGACCGCGGTGGCGGCACAGACGGCGGAGGCCGGTCCCGGCCGCCCGGACGACGAGTCGATCGACTACCACGAATGGTCCGGTCACCACGGTTTCCGTGACGGCAGGCTCGAAGGGCTCGGCCTCGACCACGGCGCGCTGCGCATCGACCGCCCGATCGGCACCGTCGAGCACACCGAACCCACGCTCGGCACCACGAAGACCTACGAATACGGCCAGTGGACGTCGAGGAGCCACACGCAGGGCTTCGACGCCTCGCAGCTGGTCGCCTCGTGGAACGCGAAGACGCCCGCGAAGACCTGGATCAAGGTCGAGGCGAAGGGCCGCACCGCCACGGGCACGGAGACGTCCTGGTACGTCATGGGCCGGTGGGCCAGCGGGGACGCCGACATCAAACGCACCAGCGTCGACGGCCAGAACGACGCCAACGCCGCGGTCGACGTCGACACGCTGGTCATGAAGGCCGGTGTCGCGCTCCGCTCGTACCAGCTGCGGGTCAGCCTGTACCGCGAAGCCGGTTCCCACGCCACGCCGTCGGTGACGTCGGTCGGTGCGATGACGTCGCTGGTCCCGGACCGCTTCGAGGTGCAGGCGACGAAACCGGGCCGCGCCACCGGGATCGAGCTCAAGGTGCCCGCCTACGCACAGAACCTCCACAAAGGACAGTTCCCGGAGTACGGCGGCGGCGGCGAGAACTGGTGCAGCCCGACGTCCACCGAAATGGTCGCCGAATACTGGGGCAAACGGCCCAAGCCCGAGGACATGAAGTGGATCCCGGAGGGTTACGTCGATCCGACCGTCGCGTACGCCGCCCGCTACACGTTCGACTACGCCTACGACGGAACCGGCAACTGGCCGTTCAACACCGCGTACGCCGCTTCACTCGGACTGCGTGGGCACATCACCCGTTTGCACTCCTTGAACGAACTCGAGAACTACATCGCGCGCGGCATCCCCGTGATCACGTCGCAGTCGTTCAAGGCCGAGGAACTCGACGGCGCGGGCTACGGCACCGCCGGGCACATCATGGTCGTCGTCGGCTTCACGAAGGACGGTGACGTGATCGCGAACGACCCGGCCGCCAACAGCAACGACCGGGTCCGAAATGTCTACAAACGACACCAGTTCGAGACGATCTGGCAGCGCACCAAGCGGTACAACACGAATGGCGGCGTTTCCAGTGGTCCCGGCGGCGTCGCTTACATCATCACGCCGGGGCACTAAATCGATTCTGCGCGCGCGGCGCGTCCGTTGAGGGCGGCGGCGGGGGCATGGATGGAGGTTCCCCACCCGAGCGGATGTCGCGATCCGGGCCGCCCGCGTGGCAAGCTCGGTGGATCGATTTCTGCGCGCGCGGCGCGTCCGCTGAGGGCGGCGGCGGGGGCATGGACGGACGACTCGGAGGTGGGCATGCCGTACGAGGTCCCAGGCGTCGTTTCCCGCGCCAAGGGTGAACCGGTCTCGCTGGAGTCCGTGACGGTGCCCGATCCCGGGCCCGGCGAGGCCGTCGTCTCGGTCAAGGCGTGCGGCGTCTGCCATACCGACCTGCACTACCGCGAGGGCGGGATCAACGACGAGTTCCCGTTCCTGCTCGGCCACGAGGCCGCGGGCTTCGTGGAGGCCGTCGGCGACGGCGTCACCGGCCTCGAACCGGGCGACTACGTGATCCTGAACTGGCGCGCGGTCTGCGGCACCTGCCGGGCCTGCCGCCGGGGCAAGCCCTGGTACTGCTTCTCGACGTTCAACGCCGCCCAGCCGATGACGCTGGCCGACGGCACCGCATTGTCGCCCGCGCTCGGCGTCGGCGCGTTCATCGAGAAGACGTTGGTCCACAGTGGACAATGCACGAAGGTCGACCCCGCCGCCGAACCGGCCGTCGCCGGGCTGCTCGGCTGCGGGGTGATGGCTGGTCTCGGCGCGGCGCTGAACACCGGAGCGGTGAGCCGCGGCGATTCCGTCGCGGTCATCGGCTGCGGCGGCGTCGGCGACGCCGCGATCGCCGGGGCGAACCTGGCCGGCGCGAAGACCATCGTCGCCGTCGACACCGACGACCGGAAACTCGCCTGGGCCAAGGACTTCGGCGCCACGCACACGCTGAACAGCAAGGGGCTGAGCGAAGAGCAGGTCGTCGAGGCGATCCGGGAGTTCACCGATTCGTTCGGCGCGGACGTCGTGATCGACGCGGTCGGCAGGCCCGAAACGTGGCGGCAGGCGTTCTACGGCCGCGATCTGGCGGGCACGGTCGTGCTCGTCGGCGTCCCGACCCCGGACATGCGGCTGGACGTGGCACTGATCGACTTCTTCTCGCGCGGCGGCTCGCTCAAGTCGTCGTGGTACGGCGATTGCCTGCCCTCACGCGACTTCCCGATGCTGATCGACCTCTATCTCCAGGGCAGGCTGCCGCTCGACAAGTTCGTCACCGAGCGGATCGCCCTCGACGGCGTCGAGCAGGCCTTCGAGCGCATGCACCGCGGCGACGTCCTCCGCAGCGTGGTGACGTGGTGAAGCTCTTCACCGACGCCGATTTCCCGGCCGATCCGTATCCGGGAGCGCGGCCGGGGCATTCGTTCGTCCACTTCGACGGCGCCGGGCACAGCCTCGACACCGCGCCGGAGGGCTGGCGCGAACGCCAGGCCGTGCTCGCCTACGGTTCGAACGCGTGCCCGTCCAAGATCACCTGGCTGCGGGAGAACATGGGCCTGACCGGTCCGGTCGTCGTCTGCCACGCGCGCTGCACCGATCTCGCCGCGGTCTGGGCATCCGGCCTGCGGTTCCGGGACGGGCAACGGCCCGCGACGCTCGCCGCCGCGCCGGGCGTCGTCGAGGAGCACGCCGTCTGGTTCGCGACGCCCGGCCAGCTGGCCGTGCTCGACAAATGCGAGGGCAAAGGACAGCGCTACAACCTGGTGCGGCTGACCGCCCCGGCCATCACCCTCGACGACGGCACCGTGCTCGACGACGTCGTGGCCTACGTCGGCGCCGCGGACATCCGCCTGCCGATCCTGGTGGACGGCAGGCATATCCGCGTCGCCGACCTCGAACAGCGCCGCGCCGCGGCACTGCAAGGCATCCCCGCCGAAACGCACGGTCTGGACTGCACGCTGGTCGAGGCCGGGACGCTGGTCAGCGGATCTGGTGGTGAACCCGCGTCCGCGATCGACGTCGGCAGGGCGAGACTTGATCGTCCAGCTCACGAAGGTGCCGAAGGCGCCCTGCCACCGCGATAGCGGAGCCTTCGGCCGGGCGGGTTCACGCGTCGAGTCACTTTCCGAAAGAGTCTCTCAGCTCCGCCGACAGGCTCAGAGAAGCTTCCCGGGATTGAGGATCCCGGTCGGGTCGACGGCTTTCTTCGCCGCTCGCAACACTTCGACGCCGATCTCGCCGATCTCCGCCGCCAGATGGCGCGCGTGGTCGACGCCGACGGCGTGGTGATGCGAGATCGTGCCGATCCCGGTGATCGCCTCCGACGCCGCCGCCTTCGCCCGCTGCCATTGGCCGACCGGGTCGGCCTCGTCACGGGCGGTGAGCACGGTGAAGTACAGCGACGCGCCCGTTTCGTACGCGTGCGAAACGTGGCACATGATGATGGCGTTGCCGAGCGTCGCGGTGAGCGCGGCACGGACGGCGTCGCGCAGGTCGCTCAGTTCCGTCCAGAACGCGGCGGTTTCGAGGGTTTCGACGCAGACACCGTTGTCCATCAAGGCGTCCCGTTGCCGAGGTCCGGAGAACCGGCCGCGGCGCCAGGATTCGCCGAGCGCGGCCCCGATGCGGACGGCGCCGAACTCCTCCAGCACGTGGGTGGTCTCCTGACGACGCCGGGCGACCGCGCGCTTCGACGCGCCTTCCCAGCCGACGATCAGCAGGCAGGGCGCGTGCACTCCCCGCGCCTTGAGGTACCGGCGCAGCGCCTTGGTCTTCAAGCTGTCGTTGAGCGCCAGGGAAACCTCGCTCTCGTCCACATCGGACAGTCGCGTGACGTCCGCGAGCGCGTGCCGCTGGGCGAGTTCGCGGACCGCGGCGGTGCCGTTCTCCCAGCCATCCAGGACATAGCCCTCGTAACGGCGCACTTCCGGCACCGGGCGGACGCGGAGGGCGACCTCGGTGATCACACCGAGCGCGCCTTCGCTGCCGATGGCCAGATGCCGCAGATCGGGTCCCGCGGCGGACGCCGGCGCGACCCCGAGTTTCCATTCCCCGCGCGGAGTCGCGAGCCGGACGCCCTTGACCATGTCCTCGAACCGGCCATAGCCCGACGAGGCCTGTCCTGCGGACCGGGTGGCGGCGAATCCGCCGATGGTGGCGCGTTCGTAGGACTGGGGAACGTGCCCGAGGGTGAAACCGTGCGCGGCGAGCAGCCGGTCCGCCTCCGGGCCGGTGACGCCCGCTTGCAGGACCGCGATCCGGGAGACCGGGTCGACGGAGACCAGTTCGCCGAGCCTGGTGAGGTCGAGCGCGATCACCGCGCTCTTGTCCCCGCGCAGCGCCGCGACCCCGCCGACCACCGACGTCCCGCCGCCGAACGGGACGACGCCGACGTCGTGCCGTGCGCAGATTTCCAGTACCGACTGGACTTCGGCGGGATTCTCCGGCAGTACGACGGCGTCCGGCACCGGAAAATCACCGAACCCGCGCCGCCGCACCAGGTCCAGATAGGACAGACCACTGGCCCTGGCGAGCCGTTCCCCCGGTGCCGGCAGGACGTGTTCGGCGCCGACGAGTTCCTCGAGGTCTCGTTTCGGCTGTTCGCCCAGCGCCGAATCGGGAACGGACAGCGCCGAATCGGGCGCGAGGGGCGCCGCGGAGCCCAGCGGACCGATACGCTGGACGAGCCACCGCAAGGCCTTCGCCGGAAGGTGGGCCGCGTCACCGCCTTCGGGCGTCCAGGATCGTCTTAACCGGTGGTCAATAAGCTCCGTCACGACTACAGTGTTACATATGGACGTAAAACGTCACTCACCTGCGGAAACAGGCGTTTCGGCGCTGGCGGACACGCGATCCCGCCAGGCCTCCACGCGTGTGTCCGACGACGTTCTGCTCGACGCCGCGAAGAAGTGCGTGCTCGCCGTCGGCGTGAGGCGGACCACCCTCGCCGAGATCGCCCGTACCGCGAAGGTCAGCCGGATGACCGTCTACCGCCGGTTCCCTGACGTGCGCAGCGTGCTCGCGACCCTCATGACCCGCGAGTTCGGCGGCCTGCTCCAGGGCGCCGCCGAGCCGGAGGTCGAGCCCGCCAACTTCCGCGAGAAGCTCGTACAGAGTTCGTCCGCCGCCGTCGCCGCGCTGTCGGGCGACCCGCTGTTCCGCACCCTGCTGGACCTCGACTCCGAACTGGTCCTGCCCTACATCGTCGAGCGGCTGGGGAAGACCCAGCGCTTCGCCGAAGGCGTGATCCTGCACCTGCTGAAGTCGGGCCACGAAGACGGCTCGATCCGCAAGGGCGACCTGCCTTCGCAGGCGCGCACCCTGCTGCTGCTCATCCAGTCCTTCGCGTTCTCGTACCGCCCCGCCACCTCGGACGTGAACGAGAAGGAGCTGATGGCGGAATTCGCCCACGTACTCGACGCGGCGTTGCGGCCGTGACGCCGGGCTCGCTCAACGCTCTGCGGCGCGACCGGGAACTCACGGCGCTGGCCGGCGGCGAGCGGGTCGATCTGGTGGTGGTCGGCGGTGGTGTCACCGGCGCGGGGATCGCGCTGGACGCGGCCGCGCGCGGCCTCTCGGTGACCCTGATCGAGGCGTACGACCTGGCATACGGGACGTCACGCTGGTCCAGCAAGCTCGTCCACGGCGGCCTCCGGTATCTGGCCAAGGGCGATCTGGCGCTGGCGCACGAAAGCGCCGTCGAACGCGGGATACTGATGACCCGCACCGCCCCGCATCTCACCAGGGCGATCCCGCAGCTCTTCCCGATGTACCGCAAGACCTCCCGCGGCCAGCAAGCGTTCATCATGACCGGCCTCGTCGCCGGTGACGGCCTCCGCCGCGCGGCCGGGACCCCGGCGTCGGTGCTGCCCCGGCCGAGGTCGATCCCGGCCGCGGAGGCTCTGGCGCTCGCGCCCGGTCTGTCCCCTCAAGGCCTGCGCGGCGCGCTGCTGGCCTACGACGGCGCGCTGACCGACGACGCGCGGCTCGTGGTGAGCCTGGCGCGCACGGCGGCGTCACGCGGCGCGAAGATCCTGACGAGGGTCGAGGCGCTCAGGCTCGACGCGGAATCGGTGCTGGCCAGGGACAGGCTCACCGGGCGGGAGATCGAGATCCGCGCACGTCAGGTGATCAACGCGACCGGCGTCTGGGCGGGCGAACTCGCGGAATCCGTGCGGCTGCGGCCTTCCCGCGGTTCGCATCTCATCCTGGCTTCGGGAGCGGCACTGATCGGCGCGACGTCGGTCAACGTGCCCGTCCCCGGCGAGAACAACCGCTTCGTCTTCCTGCTGCCGCAACCGGACGGCCGGGTGTTCGTCGGGGTCACCGACGAGCCGACCGACGGCCCGGTCCCGCGGGTGCCGTCCGTGCCGGAGTCCGATGTGGACTTCCTGCTCGAAGTGGCGTCGACGGCGTTCACCCGCCCGCTGACGCGTGCCGACGTCGCGGGTTCGTTCGCCGGGCTGCGGCCTTTGGTCGAGGGCGGCGGCGGGCGCAGCGCGGACCTCTCGCGCAAGCACGCGGTGGTGACCGGCGCCGACGGCGTGCTCACCGTCGTGGGCGGCAAGCTGACGACGTACCGGAAGATGGCCGAGGACGCCGTCGACGCGGCGCTGAAACGATCCGGGCTCCTCGCCGGACCGTCGACCACGTCCCGGCTCCCGCTGCTCGGCGCGACACCACGGAGCCGTCTGTCCACTGTGGACGCTCCAGCTCGGCTGGTCGCGAAGTACGGCACCGAAGCACCGCGGGTCGCGGCACTCGGCGAAGTCGATCAGGAACTGGGCCTGCCCCTGTTCGACGGGACCGAGATCAGCGCGGCGGAAGTCGTCTGGGCCGTGCGGCACGAGGGCGCTCTCGACGTCGAGGACGTCTTGGAGCGCCGCACCCGGCTCGGCCTGGTCGCCCCGGACGCCGAGGCGGCCCGCGGCCGCGTCCAGGAGCTTGTCGACAAATCACTCGCCGGCCTCTCCTGACCCTCCGCATGTAGTCCTCTGAATGCGGTGAAGCGCGCCCTCAACTTGACGGTTCGTTGGGTTTTTGCAACAGTATGTTCCATGAGCCCGGTCAGACGCGGCAAAGAGCTGCCGATCTACAACCGGCTTCCCGTGCTCCGGGCGGAGCGCGGACTGAGCAGGGCCGCCCTCGCGGCGGCCGTCGAGGTCAACCCGCAGACCATCGGCGCGCTCGAACGAGGGGACCACTACCCGAGCCTGGACCTGGCGTTCCGCATCTGCGCGGTGTTCGACCTCCCGGTCGAGGCCGTGTTCAGCCGCGAACCGTTCACGCCGCTGTCCACTCAGGTCTACCGGGAGGGGGGAACATGAGTGAGGAGCGAGGCCGCCTCGCGGCGTACTGGGAGCGCCAGCAGGAACGGCTGGACGAGGTGGAACGCAAGCGAGCGCTGAAGCTGCCGACCTGGCGCACGCGGAAACGGCGGCGAGCGTTGAGTGTGCTGGTGGTCGCCGGCGATCTGATCCTGATCGCCGGAGCGGCCCTCTACCAGACAGGGCAGACGGGGGCCTTCCTCGCGTGCTGGCTCGGCGGGGGTGTCGTGGCGGGCGGAGCCCAGTACCTGCTGCGCATCCTCACCGGCAAGATGAGCGGCGGTTTCTCGATGCGGCTCGACGAACGCGAGCGGGAGATGCGCCACCGCGTCACCTATGTCAGCTATCAGATCCTGGTGGCCCTGATGCTGTTCGCGGTGCTTTACGGCCTCTTGGTCCCCGGCCCCAAGGCCGGTGGCGCGATGATGGCCTGCGCGCTGTTGATCACCGGCACCACGGTGTCCGCCGTCATCCTGGGCTGGTCGCTGCCGGACGACGACCCTGAAGACTTCGAAGGGGTGCTCCCCGCATGACCACCACCCGCACGCGATCGGATCGCCGTCGTCTCGCCGTCGCGGCCGTGATCGGCCATCTGGTCGTGATCGCCGGTGCCGCCCTGCTGCGCGAGCCGACCTTGTGGTTCGCCGTTGGCCTGATGGGGCCCGGGCTGTGTCTCTGCGTCGGCACCGCGGCGGTGCTGCGCAAGGCCGTCGGCAGACCCGGCTCCGCGGCGAAGGATCTCGACGAACGCGAGCTGCTGCTGCGAAACCGCGCGCACTACGCTGCGTTCCAGGGGATCTGCGTGCTGATGCTGGTGGATCTCGGGTACGGGCTCTACGCGGCGGGGCAACCGGATTCCGGTTCGCTGCTGTCCGCGATGACAGCGGCGTTGTTCGTCTTCGGGACGTCGCTACCGGCGCTGTGGCTCGCCTGGCGGCTGCCGGACGACGACCCTGAAGACTTCGAGGGGGTGGCTCCGGCATGACCGGGGACAAGAAGCGGCACAAGCTGTCCATCGGCGTGGTCGCCGTCGTGCTGGTCGCGGGTGGGGTCCTCGCCGGCGCGGGCCGGGCGGTCCTGGTGTACCGGGCCAGCTCGGTGGTGAGCAACGTCAAGCTGGATGGGCTGATCGAACGGAACCGCACGGTTTCCGGCGTCCATCGGGGATTCGCGGCGCTGGTGCGGTATTTCGAAGAGGGGAAGTGGAAATGAGCGAGGGGAAGCTGGAGATCGACCGGATCTCCAAGAAGTACGGCGCGAAGGTCGCGCTGGACGAGGTGAGCTTCGAGGTCCAGCCCGGTGAGCTGTTCGGGTTCGTCGGCAGCAACGGCGCGGGCAAGACCACCACGATGCGGATCGTGCTCGGGGTGCTCGCGGCCGACTCCGGCCAGGTGCGCTTCGACGGCGCCCCGATCACCCACGAGACCCGCACCCACATCGGGTACATGCCAGAGGAACGCGGGCTGTACCCGAAGATGAAGGTGCTGGAACAGCTGGTCTATCTCGCCGAGCTGCACGGGATGTCGACCAACGACGCCCATCGCAGCGCCGAGAACTGGATCGCCCGGCTCGGGCTGACCGAACGGCGCAAGGACGAGGTGCAGAAGCTGAGCCTCGGCAACCAGCAGCGCGTGCAGCTCGCCGCCGCGCTGGTGCACGATCCGAAGGTCCTCGTGCTGGACGAGCCGTTCTCCGGCCTCGACCCGCTGGCCGTGGACGTGATGAGCGGGGTGCTGCGCGAGAAGGCCGCGACCGGCGTGCCGGTGGTGTTCTCCAGTCACCAGCTGGATCTGGTCGAGCGGCTGTGCGACCGGGTCGGCATCATCCGAAGTGGACGGATGGTCGCCTCCGGCACCGTCGGGGAGCTGACCGCCGGTGCGGGCAACGGTCTCGTCGTCACCGCGCCCGCCGCCGCGCCCGGCTGGGCTTCCTCCGTCCCCGGTGTCCGGACGGTCGAACAGAACGGCTCGACGACGATCCTCGAACTCGAGGCGGGCGCCGACGATCAGGCCGTGCTCGCCGCGGCGCTGGCCACCGGCCCGGTCACCGAGTTCACCAAACGCAGGCGTTCGCTGACCGAGCTTTTCCGCGACGCGGTCGCCGAGAAGCCGGCGGCACAGGGAGTTTCCGCATGAACACCGTATCTTCGTGGCGCGCGGTCTGGCTCATCGCCAAACGCGAGCTGAACACCCGGCTGCGCACCAGGTCCTTCGTGGTCGGCACCGCCGTGCTGCTGGTCATGCTGATGGGGTACGTCCTGCTGCAGTCCACGCTGATCAGCAACGAGGACAAGAGCAAGGTCGGGCTCACCGGCCAGACCGCCGGGATCGCGCAGCAGCTCAAGACAGCGGGCGAGGCGATCGGCGAGAAGATCGAGACCGTCACCGTCGCCGATCCGGCGCAAGGCCGGTCTCAGGTCGAGAACGGCGATCTGGACGCGCTGCTGTCCGGCAACGCCACCGAGCTGAAAGTGCTCGTCAAGTCCGATTTGGACACGAAGCTGCGTTCCCTGCTGAACGGCGTGTCCCAGCAGGAAGTGCTGAACGGCATCCTTTCCGAGGCCCAGAAGTCGCCGGACGAGGTGATGCGCACGGTCCACCAGACCCAGGTCGAGGTCGACTCGATCAAACCGCCGGACCCGGAGAAGTCACAGCGGATGGTGATCGGGCTGATCGTGGCGGTGCTGCTGTACATGAGCATCGTGACCTACGGGACGCTGGTCGCGCAGGGCGTGGTCGAGGAGAAGTCCAGCCGCGTGGTGGAGATCCTGCTGTCCACGGTCCGGCCGTGGCATCTGTTGCTGGGCAAGGTGATCGGGCTCGGCCTGGTCGGGCTGACGCAGCTGGTGATCATCGGCGGTGCCGGGTTCGTCGTCGCGTCCGCGACCGACGTGCTGACGCTGTCCGGGGTCGCGACGAGCGCGCTGCTGTGGGGTGTGCTGTGGTACCTGCTCGGGTTCCTGCTGTACGCCACCGTCTACGGCGCCATGGGTTCGCTGGTCTCCCGGCAGGAGGACACCCAGTCCGTGATCGGCCCGGTCAACATCGTGCTGATCCTCGGCTTCGTCGTCGGGTTCAACCTGCTGGCGCAGGCGCCGGAGGGCACGGGCACGAAGGTGCTTTCCCTGGTGCCGTTGCTTTCCCCGGTGCTGATGCCCGCCAGGATCGCCGCCGGGACCGTCGAGACGTGGGAGATCGCGCTGTCGCTGGGCCTGACCGTGGGCGCCATCGCCCTGTTCACCTGGCTGGGCGCGCGGATCTATCAGAACAGCGTCCTGCGGGTCGGCAGCCGGATCAAGCTTTCGGAAGCCCTGAAGGGCTGACCCGCGAGTCCGTGAAGGCCTCCTTCCCTACCCTGAGAGTAGGGAAGG